>DASZPU010000891.1:0-46294 GCA_035550195.1 Nannocystaceae bacterium | reverse complement strand
TCGGCGCTGCGGGGGCCTGCTGCTGCACGCCCGCCACCCACTCGGTCTTCGCGGTTTCCTTGCCGCTCGCGTCGAGCTCCGTGAACGTGCCGTTCTTCTTGCCGTCGGCGAACGTACCGGTGAGCGCCTTCGTACCGTCTTCGCGATATTCGGTGTACGCACCGTTCTCGACGTCGTCGCGGAACTCCGTCTCTTCGCGCGCCTTGCCGTTGGGCCAGTATTCCGTCCAGCGCCCCTGCTTCTTGCCGGCCTTGAACTCGCCTTCTTCGTTCTTCGTGCCGTCCTCGGACCAGGTGGTCCAGCGGCCGCTCTTCTCGTCGGCGTCGTACTCGCCCTCTTCCGACTTCTTGCCGTTGTCGAACCACGACACCGCGTGGCCTTCACGCTTGCCGCGGACATAGTCCTGCTCTTGCCACTTCTGCGTCGTACCTTCGTACCAACGCGTCCACCGCCCATGCCGTACGGGATGGCCATCGACGACGAGCTCGCACCATTGCTCGTGCCCCTTCGGTGGCGCGTCACCTTTGCCGGCGCCGCCGTCGGGACACGTGATCGTCGGTCCGGTCGCGACCGGATCCGCCTTCGTTTCTTCCTTGGCCTCGGCTTTCGCCTCTGCCTTCGCGGGCGCATCCTCGGCGGGCGCGGCCGTCTTCGCATCGGCGGCCGGCTCCTCGTCTTTCTTCCCGGTGAGCTTGTCGCAACCGAGCAAGAGCGCGAGCGCGAGCAACAGCGGCGTCGCGCGCATCAGCCACCTCCGCAGGTCGTCGGCACGCTGGGCAGCGCGCTCGCGGTGAATCCGAGCGTGATGTCGAAGGCGTCCGCGCCTGCGATATCGGTGCAGCGCTGCGACGGATTGATGCCGGACAACAGATCCGCGAGCGGAATGCTGCCGTTCGGACATCCCGCACAGTTCTCGTTCATGATCTCCGGGCTGCACATACCGAGGCACGAGCACAGCGCCGCGGCCTCGGCCTGCAGCAGGCAACCGGTGAGCGTGCCCGCAGCCGAGCCGTCGGCCGCCACCGTGATCTCGGCCTCGACTGCACGCACCGGAACCGCATCCGGCAGCGCGGCGTCGACCGTGCAATTGAACTGCGTGCCGTCGGTGTCCTGCGCGTAGATGTACACCACCGTGTCGGCGCCCAACATCATCGTGTAGCTGCCGTCGCTGGTCGCACCGGCCATCGCGGCGGCGCTGCACGTGCCGGCTTCGCTGCTCGGGCCCCACAACGTCGCCGCGGGATCGTACTGCACGTCGATCACCGCGGTTTCCGAGGTGGGCTCGGAGCACTGATCGGTCGCATCGGTGCCGATGCCCGAGCGAATCGCGACCTGGGCCATGCCACCGCCCTCTTCACGCGACTCGACCTGGAAGATGATGTTGAGCTTGTAGTCGTCGATGTCGGAGTTCCAGGTGTCCTCGAGCAGGCCGGCCTGGAACGCGGTGCCGTCGGCGTCACCGAGGATCTGGATGTCGACGCACTCGAAGCGATACGCGGCCGGGAGCACCGTCTCGCCACCGGTCGTGTCCGCGGTGGTGGTCGAGGACATCGTCATCCCGGTGGTCATCGTCGTACCCGACCCGCTGCTGTCTTCGGTGCCGCCCTGCGTCGGGAGCACGTTCGTGGTGGCATCGTCGTCGTCGCCGGCGGGGCAACCCGCGAGCGCGAGCAGCACGACGGAGACAGACATGCAGAGGGCTGCGGGGGCGAGCGGAGCGTTGGTCAGGGTCATGCCGGCCCCAGCCTATCACTGTGGTAGCTTGCCGCGCCCATGACCGACCGGACGCCTTTGCGACGCCGTCGTGCGCCGACCCAACACTCGGCTTGGCTCACTGCGCTGCTCGGCCTCGCGAGCGCACCTGCGATCGCTCGCGCGGGCGGCTTCGAGATCCCCGACACCGGTGCGCGCGCTGCGGGTCGCGGCGGTGCGATGGCGGTCGGCGTCGAAGATCTCACCGCGATGCACTACAACCCCGGTGCGCTCGCGAAGCAGCGCGGCACCACGATCCTCTACAACCAGAATCTCACCTTCCATCGCGCATCGTTCACGCGCGTGCCGCTGAGCGCCGACGTGTGGGGCGTCGATCAGACCTTCGGTCGCGTCACCGACAAGAAGAAGCTGTTCCCGCTCGGCCTCTTCGCCGTGGTGGGCACCGACTTCGGGCTGAAGAACTGGACGTTCGCCGCGGGCATCTACGGCCCCAGCGCGGTCGGCCACCACGACTACCCCAACTACGGGCCGCAGTCGTTCCAGCTCACCAAGATGAACATCCTGCTCGCCTACTACAATGTGTCGGCGGCGTGGAAGTGGAAGGACTTCTTCGGCATCGGTGCGACCATCCAGTATGTCGACCTCGTGCAGATGAAGTATTCGCTGGTCGTCGACGGCGCGGCGTCGGACGATCTGCATCCGGTGCCGGACAGCAGCGAGGGCAGCACGCAGCTCCGCACCGATCTGAAGCTGAAGGATCACACCGCGGCCACGGCGATCCTCGGGCTGTGGTATCGCCCGCATCGTCGCGTCGAGCTCGGCGTTTCGAGTCGCATCATTCCGGTCTTCCTCAAAGCGAAGGGTGGCGTCAGCACCGACAAGCCCACGCTGCTCACCGGCTCCGCGCGCGTCGAGCTCCCGCTCGTGCTGCCCGCGAACCTGCGCGCCGGCATCCGCTACATCCACGAGGTCACCAAGGGCGACAAGACCCGGCGTTGGTTCGACCTCGAGCTCGACGTCGTCTACGAGAATTGGAAGGCGGTACCGAGCTTCGATCTGAAGTTCGACGGCACGATCAGCGGCATGCCGATCGGCACCGTGAAGGTGCCGAAGAAGTGGAAGGACACCGTGTCGGTGCGCTTCGGCGGCGACTTCATCGCGCTGCCGCCGTATCTCACGGTGCGCGCGGGCGGCTACTTCGAGACGCCCACGCAGGATCCCGAGTATTCGCACCTCGATTTCCCCGCGTTCATGCGCGGTGGCATCGGTGGTGGGCTCACGGCCGGCGCGAAGGGTGCCTACTTCACGCTCGGCTACATGCACGTCTTCCAGCAGACGCGGTCGATCAGCGAAGCCCAAGCGCAGGTATTCCAGCAGCGTCCGCTCGCACCGTGCCCGGACGAGTGCGATGGGCTCTCGGGCGTGCCCGCGAATGCCGGCACGTTTCGCTCGAGCTTCGATCTGCTCAATCTCGGCATCGAGCTGCGCTTCGCGGAGCTGCTCGCAGGTCGCAAGCAAAAGAAGGCGAAGCAGAAGGAGGCGAGGCCAGCCGCCCCCGCAGCAGCACCGGCCGCGACTCCCAGTGCCGCAGCGACTGCGCCCGGCGACGATACGTCGCAGCCGGCGACCAGCGACGATGCGTCCACCGACGCACCCGCGGATGCCGACCCGCCCCGCGAATCGGAAACCGTGGATCCGGCCGCAGCCCCGCAGGAGTGATCTCCAGCGGGCGCGTCCACGCGTCTTTCACGTCGTTCAGCCATTGTTTTGCCGTTGCCGGCCCTTTTCTTGGCCGCCGAAGGCGTGTTACTGAAAAGGCGTGAGCAACTCCCTCGAATCCTTCTTCGCCACCATGACGGTCGAAGAGCTCGCCCAGCGCTGTGGGACGAGCGTCGCCCAGATCGTCGGCGCGGCATTTGGCACCAACGCACCGCGAGCCGCAGCCGCACCGAAGCGCGGCCCCGGTCGCCCGCCCGGCAGCGGCAAGAAGCGCGGCCCCGGTCGCCCGCCGGGTAGCGGCAAGAAGCGCGGACGTCCGCCCGGCAGCGGCAAGAAGGCTGCCGCTGCGGCTGCTCCCGCGGCTGCGCCGGGCAAGAAGGCGTCCGTCGACACGCGCGCTGCGGCGGGTCGCGGCAAGTTCGACGAGGCCGTGCTCGCGGCGGTGAAGGCCGCGAAGGGCCGCGTGAAGGCCAACGATCTGCGCAAGAAGGTGGGCGGCACGTCGCTGCAGATGCGCGCCGCGCTTCACCGCTTGATCGAGTCCGGCAAGATCAAGTCGCAGGGCAAGGCCCGCGGCACGACCTATTCCGGCTGATCGTTCTCAACAGTGCGAGTAGCACGGTGCGTAGCAAGTGTCGTCGAGCGGCTCGGCCCGCTCGCGACACTCTCGCATGCACCGAAATGCACAACGCGCATGCTTGCCACCGCGCCAATGGGGATGGCCGCGGCGATACCATGTGTCGGCGATCTCGGCCTTCACCGCGGGTGTCAACGCATCGCTGGGATAGCGTGACACCCACCAGTTGCAGTAGCCCATCGTCGCGTCGCAGCGGTCGGCGACGATCGCTTGGCCCAGCGCGTTACGCAGCGGCGTGCCGTGGACGTCGTGGATCGCCGCGAGATCCATCTTCGCGATCGACGAGCCATCGCCGGCGCGCGCCCACGCATCGCCACCGTCGAGGAAGTCGGTGACGAGCGTGCCGGGCACCGCACCGTAGAGCGTATCGAGTCGATCGCCGACGAGCGTGATCGTGGCGACGCGTCCCGCCAGCGTCTCGGGATACTCGGTCGCGACCGTGCGCAGCCCGGCTTCGTCGTTGCCGGCTTCTCCGTTGCACGCGTCGTAGCGATGCAGCGCGACGATCTCCCGCCACACGCCCGCTTCGGGATCCGTCGGATGACGACGCACCCAGCGACGCATCGGCTCGAGATCGTCGTGCGCGCGCCAGCTCTCGATCGCGTGCGCGAGCTCGGGGCTCCGCGTCTTCGCCGACGCCGACTGCGGTGGGGGCGGAGGGCCGCCCTGCTTGCCACGGGCGCACGCGCCCAGCATCGCGAAGCACGACAACACGAGGACGGCCGCGGGACGAGCCATGCCCTGCGGCATCGTCTGGCGCTCCACGCTGCTTTCGTAGGAGGTGCGCGCGCCGGGCGGAGCGATGGGCCCATCGTGTTACCCTCTCGCCTGCCGTGAACGCCGCCGCGACGGCCACAGCGCTCCCGCCGTGCCCACATTGCGGCGGTGCGCATCCCGCCACGATGCTCCGTTGCCCGGAGGCGGACGTCATCCTGCCGCTCGGCGGCCGCTTGCTCGACGGTCGCTTCAAGCTGCTCGAGCGCATCGGTCGCGGCGGCATGGCTTCGGTGTGGCTCGCTCGCAACGTGCGCGTCGATCGACTGGTCGCGATCAAGTTGATCCGTCCCGAGGTCGCGCGCGACGACGACATGGTCGCGCGCTTTCGTTCCGAGGCGCGCGCGGCCGGACGCATCGGTCATCCCAACATCTGCGACATCCTCGATTCGGGCCGCTCACCGATCGGACCCTACATCGTGATGGAGGTGCTCAAGGGCGCGAGCCTGGGCGAGCTGCTCACCGAGGCCAGCACGCTCGCGCCACCCACCGCGGTGATGCTCGTGCGCGAGGCGTTGCGCGGACTGTCGGCCGCGCATCGGGCCGGCATCGTGCACCGCGATCTCAAGCCCGAGAACATCTTCCTGCACCAAGCCGAAGGCGGCGAGCCGATGGTGAAGCTGATGGATTTCGGCGTCGCGAAGTTCACCGACGGCACCGGTGAAGCGCGCACCGAGCACGGGGCATTGTTGGGCACGCCCGAATACATGGCGCCCGAACAATTCCGCGGGGCCGCGCACGCAGAAGCACGCACCGACATCTGGGCGATGGGCGCGATCCTCTATCGTGCGCTCACCGGCAAGAACGCTTTTGGTGGTCCCACCGTCGCCGCGACGTTGTTGATGGTCGCGAGCGAGCAGCCCGCACCGATCCATTCGCTCGCACCGGACGTGCCCGACGGGCTCGTCGACATCGTCATGAAGTGCCTCGCGAAGGAGCCCAGCGATCGTTACGCCGACGTCGCGGCGCTCGACGATGCGCTCGCACCCTTCGATGCACCGCGTCGCGATCTCGATCCGTGGCAGCGTGTGCTCGGACGCTCGGCGGTGCTCACCGCGGAGCCGCCCGATCCGTCGGTGCCCACCGAATCGTGGCGCACATCGGCGGCGGCGAACGAGCGCCCGCGTCGACTGGGCACGATCGCCGCGTTCGCTGCCATCGCACTCGCGCTCGGCGGCTACGCACTGTGGCGCAACATGCAGCCCAGCTACGACGAGGTCGCGCTCGCGGTGGACGAGCCGTCCACGCACGACGTCGAAGCGCCGATCGCCGAGCTCGAGCCGCCCGCGGAGATCGAGCCGTCGATTCCACCGCCGCCGCCGCGCGAAGCGGATCCGACACCCGCGAAGATCGAGCCGTCGATTCCACCGCCGCCGCCGCTCGAGCCCGAGCTCGAGCTCGAAGGTGGCGGCGGTCGTGACGAGACCACCGGCGCTGCGGACGTCGAGCTCGAGATCGACGACGGCGACGACACGCCGACGCGCGCGACCACGAAACCGACGGAGCCGCCGCCGCCCGATCCTGCCGGCGTCGTGCGCTCGGGTCGTTGGGTCGCGCTCGACAAGCCCGGGCCCGCGGGCAATCACAAGCGTGCGAGCGACTACTGCGAGCACCTCGCCCGCACCGGTCATCTCGGCATCACGCGTTGGGGCCTGCCGAACCCTGCAGTCGCCGGCAAGCTCGCCGCCACCGGTGGGATCCGCAAGGGACGTTACTGGACGTCCGCGTTGTGGCACGGCAGAGCGATCGCGATCGACTTTCCTTCGGGTGAGAAGCACTCGTCGGCAGCGACCGAACGCAGACCAAAACCACTGTGTGTCGCGCGCTGGCCGTAGATTAAGCGTGGCTCGTCCCGCGCCGGTGGTCGCTCCTACAGCCGTGGACTATCCTGGCGAGCGGAGGTGATGACATGGCTTTCGTACGACTCGCCGCTTACCCACTGCTTCTGTGCGCGACCATCGTCGGCTGCAACAAGGACGACGACGACGGCGACACCTCCCCCAGCAGCAGCAGCGGAAGCAGCAGCACCGGCAGCGCGTGGCTGGTGGGTGACGAGGGCGAGATGCTGCGCATGAGCGCCGATGGCAGCGTGTCGACGTATCCGCTGGCCGAGGATCACGATCTCGTCGCGATCGCGTGCGTCGGCACCACCGGCGCGTGGGTGGTCGGCAGCGGCGGCACCGTGCTCTCGAGCAGTGATGCGGGCACGAGCTGGCAGCACCACGACATCGGTACCTCGGCCGATCTCGCCGCGGTCGCCGTCGCAGAGGACGACGACGGCAACGCGAAGCGCATCGTGGTCGCCGGCGACGGCGTGTTGCTGCAGCGCATCGGCGACGGCGCATTCACTGCGCTCGGCACCACCGAGCGCAGCTTCACGTCGGTCGACTTCGATCACCACGGCGAGCGCTTGCTCGCCGTCGCCGACGACGGATCGATCTGGCGTGCCGACGGCGACGCGCTGCCGATCGAGGTGGCGACGTTCACCGATCAACCGCTCTACGGCGTCGCGCTCGATGCCTCGGGTCGCAATGGCGTGGTCGTCGGCGCGGCCGGTTGGGTCGCGATGTCGGCGGACGGCGGCACGACCTGGCAGCCGCAGACCGTGCCCACCACCCGCGATCTGTTCGCGGTGCGCCTGTCGATCCACGGCGACACCGTCATCGCGGTCGGCGAGGCCGGCACCGTGGTGCGCATCGACGACGCCGGCACTTCGGCGCACGAATGGCTCGACCCGGCGTTGTCGCTGCGCGGCGTGCATCTGCACGCCGAAGGCAACGGCCACGCGGTCGGCGACGCGGGCACGGTGCTCGTCACCGCGGATCTCGGGCTGCACTGGGAGCCGGTGGACGTCGCGACCGATGCGGTGCTGCGCGGCGTGGACGACTTCCACGCCGACCCGCACTTGTGACGATCAACCCGGGCGCACGCCCGGATCCGACGCCTGCACCGACCACTGCCAGTTGTCGAGCAGCACCAGCGAGTCGAACAGCCCGTCCGAGGTGTCCCAGATCGCGAAGCGGATCTGCATCTCCTCGCCGGGCGTCACGTTGCCGCTCATGGTGAGCCAGCCGGTCGCACCGCCGGCCTCGCCACCATAGTCGCACGTGTACTGCACTTCGCCGTTCACGTCGAAACCGGTGCCCTGCAGATCGGTGTTGCTGGTGCACCCGGTGTAGGGCGAATCGTTGACGCCGCACTCACCGACTTGGTGGTCGGTGCACGCGACGAACAGACCGTCGGCCGCGGAGACGATGTTGACGCCCACCGGCCACGTCGACATGCCGTCGTCGTAGATTGCGATGTTCTTGTCCGCGGGGTTGCCCGGATCCGTCGAGTCGACGAGCGCGACGAAGAAATCGTTGAACTCGGTGCAGACGTACTCGGGGTACTCGGCCGAGAAGAAGAACATGTCGACCGAGAACGAGTTCGCATTCGTGGGCACGCGAATGTCGATCTCCAGCAGCACCGGGTCCTGCGCGGGTGTGCTGTCGAGCGGCACCGGGCAGCCGGGCGCGTTGGGCAGGTTGAAGCCGTTCGCGGCGTACCAGTCCACCGGGAACGCGCTGCTCGTGTTCATGTCCTGGCCGGTCTGGAAATCCGCCCAGCCCGGATTCACGTCGCCGGCGTTGTCGGCCGCACGCCCCGTCGACATCACCGCGAGGCGGTCGCCGAAGCGATTGTCGATGTTGTCACCGAAGCCGTCGCGCAGCGATCGCGACTGCGACGAGGGCGAGCCCGCGCTGTTGGCGAGGTAGAGCCCGGCTTCGAGCACGCCCCACACGCGGTCGGCGGGATCGGGCGGGTCGGCGACGGTGAACTGGCACAGATCGATCGCCTGGGCGTACTCGTCGGCATTCGCGGAGTTGCTCGCGAGCCCCGCGTCGCACGGCGGCAACGGATTGTCGACGGTGCCGTCGCAATCGTCGTCGACGGTGTTGCCGTCGACCTCGAACGCACCGGGATTCACGAGCTCCGGGTTCGCGCACACCGGCCCCGCGGCATCGCAACAATCGCCGCCGGTGCACGCGGTCCAACCGTCGCCGTCGGCGTCGGTGTCCTCGTCCATCTCGCCGTCGCAATCGTCGTCGACGTTGTTCGCACAGATCTCGTCGGCGGGCAGCACCTCGTTCTCGCAGCCGCTCCACGCGGTGCCGAACGAGTTGCAGGTCTGCTGACCGTCGGCGCACGCGCCCACGTTCTGCGTGAGCGGATCACCGCTGTAGCAGGCTTGCATCGTGCCGGCGGCACACGTGCACTCGCCTTCGGTCTCGCAGCCGTTGCTCGCGTCGCCGTCGCAGTCGGTGTAGCCGTCGACGCACTCGACACCGGCGCACTCGCCCGCGTCGCACAAGGCCGAGCCGTTCGCCGGTTGCGGACACGGGCTGTCGCATCCGCCACAGTTGTTCGGATCCGTCTGCGGATCGACGCACGTGCCACAGCACGAGTAGTCGGCGGGGCACGGTTGATCGTCGTTGCATCCCGGCGCGCACACGCCACCTTGGCAGGTGGTGCCGAGCGGACAATGGTTGTCCGAGGTGCATCCGGCACACAGGCCCTCGTCGTTGCAGGTCAACGCGACCGGATGATCGGGACAATCGCCGTCGTCGATGCAACCGTGGCACGTGCCGTCGTCGGTGTTGCACAACGGCAGGCCGGGGACCGTGCAATCGGCGTCCGCGCTGCACCCGGAATCGCCGCTGTCACCGGTCGTGGTGTCCGCGGATCCGGTGGTGGCATCGGTCGTCGTCGACGAGGTCGTGGTCGACGGATCGATGGTCGCGTCGCTCGTCGTCGGTGTCGTCTCGAAGATGCCGGGCTCGGAGCCCGAGCTGCACGCACTTCCCAGTACGAGAGCGAACAGCGGCGTGCGCGAGCCAGATCGGATCATCTTCTCACGGTAGACGATTGCACCGCGCGTGCACAACCGCCTCGAACGTGTAGGTCATGGTCGGCGACGACGTCGGAACGCGAGCAGCAGCCCGATCGCCGCGAGCCATGCATCACGCCGCGGCGCTTGGTCGCAGCCGCAGCCACCACCGCCTCCGTCGTCGCCGGTCGCATTGCTGTCGCCCGTTTCCGTGCCTTCCGTGTCCGCTCCGGTCGCGCTCGCACTCGCCCCGGTCGCGCTCGCAGTCGCGTCGGAATTCGTGGCGCTTGCGGTGTCGCTCGCCGTGCCGCTCGTGTCGGCCCCGGTGGCCGTCGCATCGCCGCTGCTGTCGCTGCCCATGCCGACGCCGTACATCAGCGCATCGGCGCAGCCCTCGTTGCCCGCACGATCGACCGCACAGACGGTGTACTGGACGCTGCTGCCGTCGGCTTGTCCGGGAATCTCGGCGCGGAAGAGATCGCCGCCCATGAAGGTCGCGTCGACCTCGGTCGGCGCGCCGCCGTCGACGGCGACGCGCACGAACGCGCGCGACAGGCGTGGGCCCTCGTCGGTCACGGTGTTGTCGGTGACGCCGTAGTGCACCACCACCGCGGTGTCGGCCGCCACGTCGGCGACCTGCTGGACCGCCCGGAACGCGGGCGCCGTCGCATCGGCGGCCTGCGCCGCGGAGCCGAGGAAGACGCGATCGATCGTCGCCTGTTCGCCCGACCCGGTGACCATGTCGAGCCGGCCGTCGCCATTCAGATCGCCGAGCTCCGCCCACAACGACGAGTCACCGTTGTCGGGGATCGCTCCGTCGAGCAACGAGAACGTGCCGTCGCCCGCGTTGACGAGGTAGCGGAGCGGACCTTCGAAGTCGAGCGCGACGACGATCGCGTCGAAGTCACCGTCGTAGTCGAGGTCGACGCACACGACACCGTTGTCGTCGAGCCCCGGATTCCCCGACACGCGCTCCGCGGTCTCGTCGGTGAACAGGCCGGTGCCATCGTTGATGTTGAGCTGCTCGGAGTATCCGGGGCCGGCGTTGTCGACCCACAGGTCGAGGTCGCCATCGCCGTCGACGTCGCACGCCGCCGGGTTGTAGTGATAGACGCCGTTCGGTTCGGCGATCGCACCCGCAGCCGTGAACACGCCCGCGCCGTCGTTGAGCCACAGGCCGACGGCGCCGTCGTGGCTGTCGATCATCGCGTCGAGATCGAAGTCGCCATCGACATCGAGGAGATCGATGTCGATGGGAGAGATGCCATCGAGCATTCCGGAGAACGCACCGTCGAGCTCGGTGAACGCGCCTGTGCCGTCGTTCGCGAACACGTGCCCCACGGGTGACACGGGTCCGCCGAGATCCGGGTAGCCGTCGGTGAGCACGAGGTCGAGATCACCGTCGTCGTCGAGATCACCGAAGCGCGCGGCCCCTGCTTGCGAGCCGTTGTCGAGGGTCGTCTCCGCGAACGTTCCGCTCCCATCGTTGATGAAGAGCGAGTCGCTGCCGCCGGCAGCGTGCGGCGCGTAGATATCCGGATCGCCGTCGCCGTCGACGTCGCCGATCGCGACCTGGCGATGCTGTCCTTCGTGTCCGCCGAGGGCCTCGCTCGAGACGTTGTCGAACGTGCCGGGCGGTCCGTTGCGATAGATCGCCAGCGCCTCGGCAGGACCGACCTCGAACAGGCCCTGCATGTTGACCGTGACGATGTCGAGCTGATCGTCGCCATCGAGATCGGTCACGCGCAGGTAGTTCGTCCAGCAGCCGTTGCCGTCGCACGCGTTCGGCAGGTTGTCGGGGCTCTCGAACAACGCCCCGCCCGCGTCTGCGAGCCGGGGAGCGAGGGAAAGCAGGGCGCACGGGAAGATCCAACCGCTGGTCCGTCTCAAAGGCAACCTCCGCAGCACTTCGTTACGCGTGCATCAAACCACAAACACGCGCGTCGACCAAGCGACGAGGTTCGGCGCTGCGTGAACTACGGCTCGTCGACGCCGGGGTAGCCGTCCATGTCCATGGGGCGCGCATCACCGTCGATGTCGACGAGTGGATCGCCGTCGTCCCAATCGGCGATGTCTCCGATCGCGGCTTGGCCGGCAGCCGAGAGATGGAAGTCGGCGGCGGGTGCGTTCACGAACCAATCGCCATCGTACGCACCGATCTGATCACCGAGGCTCGCCGTGTCGACCGCGTCGTCGATCCACGACAGGTACGAACAACCCGAGATGGACGCATCCGTCGCGCCGGCGACGATGCTGTTGCGCACGGTGCCGCTCGCGGACAGCTCACACGAGATGCTCGTGTCGTTGCCGACGATGGTGACGTAGCGAAGGTCGACTGCGCCGCCGACCGCGAGCCCGCTCTCGGCTCCGGGGCCGACGACGCTGTTCTCCGCGATCAATGCCGCGGCGCCATCAGAGAACGCGCTGTCGAATGCGATCGAGCCGGCTCCCGACGCGCTGATTCGCGAGCGTCGGAGATGGGTTTCGCCGACCGTCGCGAGGATCCCGACCGGGTAGTCCGCGAGGGTGACGTCGTCGAGCCAGAGTCCGTCCCCGTCGTTGCGGATCGCTCGGTTGGGTCCGTCGGTGATGTCGACAGAGGCGATGTAGAGGAGCGAGCCTTCGCTCATCGCGAACAGGTTCGTGTAGCCCCCGGAGAGTACGATTCCAGGCCCTCCGAGAATCGCGAGCTCACCACCCACGAAGTAGCTACCCATGTCGGGCAGCGAGTCGGTGATTCTGAACACGCGTTGCACGCCAGCACCGACGTTCGCGATCTCGGTCTCGAACTCGGCCAACGCCGAGATCTCGACGACGTCGGCGATGTCGAAGCACCGACCGACATCGGGGCCCATCAAGTGACACGCGCTGTCGGGGCACTGCGCGTGCTCGGTGCACGCGACGCAACCCACCATCGGGTCGCACGCCGGCGTGTCTTCGCTGCACGCCGACGGCACACACGCGGCACAACCATTGGTGGGATCGCAGTACGGCGCGTCCGCGGACGCGTCGGCGCACGCAGCATCGGGATCGGGCGCGTCGGTGCACCACATGCACTCGCCGTCGACGCAGAGCTCCGCGCCATTGCAATCATCGTCGACCTCGCAGTCGGGGCCGCTCGTCGTCGTCGTGTCGTCTGCCCCGGTATCGCTGGTCGAAGCGGTGCTCGAGGAGTTGCTCGTCATCGTGCTCGCGCTCGTCGCCGTCGCGTCCGAGCTCGAATCGACCGGGCCCGTGGTCGGCATCGTCGTCGAGCCCTCCGATCCGCTGGACTCGGTCTGCATGCCCGTGAGGGTGACCGCGGAGCCCGGCGAGTAGGGGCAGCCGGTCGAGAGCAGCACGGCGGGAAGTAGGCGCTTCGTTGATCCCATGGTTTCTCCCAGGTCGACCGCGAGGGCGCGACCGTTGCAGCCGTGATCGCGATTCCGTGGATCGCGATCAGTCGGACGGCTTGCGGCCGCTCGGCTTTGCGTCGGCGGCTTCGGCCGGTGGCTCGGTGGTCGGGGCCGCGTGGTCCTTCGCGGCCGTGCAGTTGGGATCCGCGCCGGGCGTGCCGGGCTTCTTGCGCTGCAGCACCTCGAACTCGATGCGACGGTTCTTCGCGCGGTTCGCTTCCGAGTCGTTGGGCACGAGCGGCTGGGTGTTGCCGCGACCCTCGGTCTCGATGCGAGCGCCGTCGATGCCGGCGTCGACGAGGTACTTCTTCACCGCTTCGGCGCGACGACGCGACAGATCGAGGTTGAACTCGGGCGTACCGATGTCGTCGGTGTGACCGATGATCTTCACGCGCACGTCGGGGAACTTCTTCAGCACCTCGACCGCGCGATCGAGCACCGGCTTCGACACCGGACGGATCGTGTCCTTCTTGAGATCGAACTCGATGCCGGCGATCGCACCCGTGAACTCGGGCGGCAGATCGTCGGGGCAGCCGTCGTGATCGTCGAGGCAGTTCCAGGTCTCGGGCTCGAAGACGCAGTCGTCGTCGGGATCGAGGAAGCCGTCGTGATCGGTGTCCTTCACCGGGCAACCGGCCGGCGCGACGCCGGGCACCTCCGGGCACTCGTCCTTCTTGTCGATGAACTTGTCGCCGTCGCTGTCGGGGCAGCCGCTCGGCTTCGGTCCCGGATCCCTCGGGCACTCGTCGACCTCGTTGAGGATGCCGTCCTTGTCGAGATCGGGATCCTTCTTCGGGGGCGGCGGCGGCGGTTCCTTCGGCGGCTTGCGACCGAGCGTGATCGTGAGGCTCGCGAGCACCTGCACGTTCGCGGTGCCGCTGTTCTGCCGCGCCTCGGTCGCGCTGATGATGTTGCGCGCTTCGAGACGCGCGCCGACGATCTTGTGGAAGTTGATCTTGACGCCGCCGCCGTAGTGCACCGCGGGATCGATGTCGTTGCCGAGCACGAGCAGCGTCGACTTCGGCGAGCGCACACCGAGCAGACCACCGCCGGCGAGGAAGAACGGCACCACCGAGTAGAACGGCAGCTGCAGCACGAGGTGGCTCTGGAAGCCGTACACGAACACCGGATCGTCGTTGAACGTGCGCACGCGCGTCGGCATCGCGTTGAACTCGGCTTCGATGCCGAGCGGGCTGAGCGGATAGAAGCCCGCACGCACCGCGACGTCGGGACCGGCCTGCCACAGCGCCTCGGGTGGCGCGGACGCGGGATCGTAGAGGTCGTGCTGCGTCGACGGGATGAACACGCCCGCACCGATGCCGAGCTCACCGGTCATCTTCTGCGGGCGATAGCGCTTGATCCACGGCTCGCGCTTCCACGGATCCTTCGGACCCTCTTCGACCTTCGGCTCGGTCTTCGTCAGCTTCGGTGCGGTGTCCTCTTTGTCGGCGCGCTCTTGCTCGGCGACCTGCTCGGGTGCGAGCACGTCGTCCTTCGGCGGCGCCGCATCGTCTGCGGGCGGCGCGGCCGCATCGTCGGCGGGCGCTTCGACGGGCGCATCCTCGGGCGGCGCCGCGACCACGGGTGCCGACGTCGTGATGGAGACGACGCCGACGAGCCACGCGGCGAGCAAGCGCTTCATGTGTGCATGTTTCTATCGCAAGAGCTGTGATCTTCGCCAGCCCTGCGACCGACCTGCCTGTGCCGCCGGGCACAGGTGCGTGCTACCCTCGAACATCCGACTTGCGCTTGGAGGCTCGAATGCGACTGGCCCTACGTTCTACGAAGGTGTTGGCTCTCTCCACGGCCGTGCTGTGCGGCTGCCACAAGGACGACCCCGGCGGTAGCGGGGACGAGAGCAGCTCGACCGGCTCGTCGTCGTCGTCGTCGACCACCACGGGTATGACGCTCACCACGAGCACCACCGCGCCCGCGGACACGAGCTCGTCGGCCGCGGAGACGAGCTCGAGCGAAGAGTCGAGCACCGGTCCGGTCGAGGTCACGATCTCGGGCGTCGTGCAGGACTTCGCGGCTGCGATGCCGATCAACGCCGCGGAGATCTCGGTCATCGACATGGCCGGCTTCGACACCGTCAGCGACGCGGACGGCAACTACTCGATCGGGCCGTTCCCACCCGCGACCGAGATCTTCGTCGAGATCGATCCGGACGTGAACTACCTGGGCTCGGTCATCGGCCTCACCACCCCCGACTCCGACGACGACGGCCAACAGCTCGCCCAGATCTCGCGCGCCACGGTCGATCTGCAGCTCACGTATCTGATGGATCAGATGCCCGCGGAAGCCGATCTGACGCAGTCGATCGTGGTCGTGCGCCTGCTGCAGCAGCTCGCGGTCAACGAGGGCCCCACCACCGTGACGTTCGATCCGCCGCCGCCTGCGGACACGTTCTACGCGCCCGACGAGACCGCGGCGCCGGTGTTGGGCCAGAACACCATCGAGTACAACCTGCTGCCCGTCGTCGTGTACTTCAACGTGGCGCCCGACGCTGGCGGCACGTACACGATCACGGCGGAGCATCCCACGCGCACGTGCACGGTCGTGCATCCCGCGTTCCCGACGCTCGGCGAGCACGTCACGCTGGTCGATCTCGACTGCGTGTAGCGAGCGACTACTGGCATTGATGCGCGAGGTCCTCGCACCCGGGCGGGTCGGGGTCGCTCACGTACAAGAAGATGCATTGGATGCACGGATCGAGCACGCCGCCGCCGGCGTCGGCTTCGCCACCGTCGCTCGTCGTGGTGGTGCCGCTGCTGCTGCCGCTGTCGCTGCCGGTGCCGGTGTCCATCGAGCCGTCGGCGCACTGCATGTTCGCCTTGCACTGCTCGCTCGCACACGAGAGCAGCTCGAACAGCTTGTAGACCTCGTCGACCGACAACGTCTCGGCGCACTCGAGGAAGCAGCTGAGATCGGGTTCGTAGTCGGGGTCCTGGGCGAGCATCGCCTGGATCGACAGCGCGCAGTTGTTCACGCACTGGATCGCGTCGTGGCACGTGTCGTACGGACCGGTCTCGCTCGTCGACACCAGCGTGGTCTCGCTCGAGGTGCTGGGATCGACGAACGTCGTGGTGCCGGGGCCGCCGGTGCTCGTCGTCTCCGCGATCTTGAACGTCTGATCGGAGTCGAAGCACGCACCCTGCAACAGCGCCATCGCGAACGCGAGCCCAGGGCGGCCGTAGTGCATGCCGCGAAGGTAGCACGCCCAGCCGGCCGTCGGCAGCGCCGCAGCGCGCTCGCTTGTCATGGACGGCGGGGAAGGGACAAGATGAAGGGGTGAGACTCGCCTACCCTGCCTTGGCCCTACTCGCGTTGGTCGGCTGTCGCGGCAAGGACATCACGTTCGACTGCGAGAACCAGGCGCTCGAGTTCAACAAGCAGTCGGACGCGAAGATCGAGCCGCTGCTCGCCGAGATCCCGAACAAGGGGCCGTTCCCGGTCGCGATCCAGATCAGCGGCGCGGGGCTCAACAAGCTGCTCGCGAGCGTGATCTCCGAGGGCGCACCGTTCGCGGGCACCGTGCCGTTCGCGCTCACCGCATACGGACCATCGGACGCGACGTTCGCTCCCACGAGCGCGCCGCAGATCATCTTGTCGGAGACACCCGGTTGCAAGAACTGCGTGCGCTTCCACCTCGACTTCGGTGTCGAGCTCAGCGCGCCCGAGATGGCGGTGTCGTCCGGCGTCGGCTTCGTCGATCTGTTCATCCCCGTGCGACTCGACGTCGATCCGGCGAACAAGACCAGCACGCTCGTCGCGGAGTACGGCAACGCGACGATCGCTCCCGACGGCCCCGACTGCTCGTCGGACAACCCGACCGCGTGCGGCTTCTATCTGCTGGTCTACGGCTTCGAGTCCACCGAGCACACGATGGTCGCGGGTGCGCTCAAGCGCTTCATGGAAGAGGACATCGCCGCGGACTTCGACGACGTCGAGCTGCTCACCGTCGGCAGCTGGCAGATCGGCGACGGCCAGATGGAGCTGCTCGCGGAGAAGATCGAGATCCAGCCCGCGAACGACAAGATCGTGCTCGGCATGCACACCAATCTGCCGCTCGCGCCCGGCGTCGGGCTCGACACCACGCAGCCGCTCCTGCCCGGCTCGGTGATGACGCTCGCGATGGACCCGCGCATCATGCTGCCGATGGCCTATCGCATGCTCGACGAAGGCCACATCGCGCGGACGTACGACGAAGAAGGTCAGCCCGATCCGCACGGCATCTACGGCCTCACGCTCGAGGACATCACCGTGCACGAAGAGGAGCCGGGCATGGACATTCCCGATCGCTTCGACTGCACCTTCCGGGTGTGGCGCACCGACGAGGGCTACTGCGGCAATGCCAAGGCCGTGATGCCGCTCGTCCTCGAGAAGATGCCGCCCGCGCTCGGCCTCACGTTCAAGGCCGGCGACGCGGAGCTGCTCGAAGGCCAAGGCTTCGGCGCTGCTGCGCTCAAAGAGGACGAGCTCGTCGACGAGAACCAGGATCTCATCGATCGCTTCCGCAAGGATCTCACCGAGCAGATGAAGGACACGGTGAACTTCTCGGCGATCGATCTCGCCGACAGCGACATCGTGTTCTCGATGCAGGACGCGGAGCTCACTGCCACCGCGCTCACGACGTACCTCGACTTCGTCGTCGTGGCGTCGGAGTGAGGGTCGCGTCGGGCGATCCGGCCCGATGCTCGTGCGATCCCGCTCATGCGATCGCACGGCGCGGCGGCCCCGCTGCCCCCGATCGAACGCGTGCGTGGAATTGCCCGGCGACCCGGCCGCATGGCCTCTCGCGGTGTCGGGCGGGAGTTTCGGGTGCGCGGTGCCGGCGTTCTCGCGGGGGCTTGGGCGATCGGTCGGCTTCGTGCTACCACCCCGCCCGTCGCCCTTCGCGTCCAGCGGCCTCGCGGACCTTCCGCAGCCCCCCGGACGACGTTCCGCGACACGAGGTCCCCATGAAACGCACCGATCAAGAACGCATCGAGCGCGAGCTCAAGCGGCGTGAGAAGCACGCGAAGGTGCAGGCCTCGCGCGCGACCGGTGAAGCGCCCGTCGAGGGGACTTCGGTGAGCGACTACATCAAGCGCCTGGTCGCGCTGCTGCAGTACGACGACCACCAGATCTACAACACGCGCGACGACGAAGACGTCTTCGAGCTGCTGCTCAACATGAAGATCGACCTGCCCGAGAAGCAGTGGGACACGGTCTTGAAGAGCGCGATCCAGAAGACGAAGGTCGAGCAAAATGAGCTCGCGCTGAGCGAGCTCAATGAGCTGATGGCTGATTAGGTTTTGCAGGGGCTGCCGCCCCTACGCTCGTTGGATCGAGTCGCGCCGATGCGGCGCGACTCGATCCCTCGCTACCCCACGGCCGCAAGAGCGGCCGCCGCCGCCGTGCGGCGGTTGCTCGAACGCGCTGGCCGCCTTTGGCGTCCACCGCCTTCGGCAATTCACCTACTGCGTCCGCGCGACAGTGGCTTCGTCTGTCGCTCAGTAGCTCGTCGAGCTCTCGAAGCTGCCGTCGTCGCTCGAGCTCTCGTTGCCGCCGTCGCTCGAGCTGCTGTCTTCGCCGCCATCGGACGTTTCGCCGCCCGTTTCGCTCGCGTCGTCCGGGAGCAGATCGGGCGCCGCCCAGCGGATCATCTCGCCGGCTTGCAGCGCGAGGTCGACTTCGCAGTTCGCGATCGCGAGGTCGAAGTCGGTCGCGGTGCCGGGGCCCGCGTGCGCTGCGATCGCGCACACCGTGCTGCGCGTCTCCTGCAGCGTCTCGATCGCCGCGCGCATCTCACTCGCGACCGTCGCGGCGTCGCGGCCCGGGAAGGTCGCGGCGACGCGATCGGCGAGCTCGGGAATCAACGCGTGCTGCTCGGCGACGATGCACTCGGCCAGCGCGGACTGGGCCGCGGTCTCGTCGTCGGGCGCCGACGCGAGCGCGGCGTCGAGCGCGTCGTAGCAGGCGGGGTAGCGATCGCGCTCGGCGTGGATCGAGAACGGCGCGACGCCGAAGTCGACGTACGCATCGAGCAACAGCGCAAGGTGCAGCTCGACGCCGGCGATGCACGCGGTCGCGACGGCGGCGAGCGCCTTGCCGTCGGCGTCGGCGTGCGCCTCGACGATCGCGTTGCAGGCATCGGCGGCCTGATCGCGGTGCTGTCGGAAGGTGCGATCGGTCTGGCCCTTGTACGGATCGTTCGCGGCCTCGAGCTTGGCGTCGATCACCGGACGCGCAGCATCGTCGGCGCGCACGAGACAATCGTTGCGATCGCGCTCGAGGTCGACGATCGCATCGGTGCGCGCAGCGTTGAGGTGATCGCGGAGATGGTCCGCGATCGCCTCGCACTTCATCGCCGCGTCGCGATGATCGGAGAGCGGCTGATCGGTGCCGCCGTCGTCCGAGCTGTCCTGTTCGGTGTTGTCACCCTTGCCGCCCGAGGTCACGCCGCCGGTACCCCGACCGCCGGTCTCGGCTGCGCAGCCGACGAGGGTGGCGAGGAGGGCGAAGCTGGGGATCGCGCGGCGCATGGCGGTCAGGGCTCTCCTCCAAGTGATGCGGAGGGCGCCCGTGGTTCACTGCTTCGCGGTTTTGCAGGCGATTCCAGTAGGATGGCTGCGTGCGCTGGGTCGCGATCCTGGGGATCTGCTGCGGGTGCGGCGGGGTCGAGCCGGCCGAGCATCGGGCGTTGGCCGAGCGGGTCGAGCATCTGCAGCAGCGGCTCGATGCGCTCGAGCGGCACGCGCTGGTCGAGCCGCGGGTCTCTGCCCCGACGGTCGAGGACCTTCCCGCTACGCCGCAGATGCGGGCGGCTGCGCTCGCGATCCGTGTCACGGCCCGCAGCGTCGAGATCGATGGGCGTAGCTTCGACGATCTCGAGCTCGATGCCGAGCTTCGGCGGCGTGCCGATGCGAAGAACGTGTCGCATGTCGTCATCGAGGCCGATGCGAGCGCTCCGTATGCGCGGTTGGTTGCGATCATGGATCGCGTGCGGGCGGCGGGGTTCGAGCGGCTGGCCTTGGCGGCTCGGCGATCGGGCACGGGCACGGGCACGGGCACGGGCACGGGCACGGAGGAGGCGGGCTTCTAGGCCCGCTCCTATGGCCAGATGAACTGCACCCGTCGCTCTTTACTCCGCGTGCCTTCGTCGCTCGCGACCGCTTCGAGGCTGCCCTTCGGGATCACCTGCATCGCGTCGTTGGGCACGCCTTGTTCCGCGAGGAACGTCTTCACCTGCGCGCCGCGGCGCTCGGTGAGCAAGATGTTGTACTCCTCGGTGCCGCGGTTGTCCGCGTGCGCCTCGAGGTAGACGAGCTTGCCTTGCTGCGCGATGCAGGTGGCGATGCCCTTCAGGTCTTCTTGCGTCTTCGGCGTGAGCGCGTCGCTGTCGAACGCGAAGTAGACCGCCGCGAGCCCGCACGGCCCACCGTCTTCGTCGCCGAGATCGCCGGAGAAGATGCACATGCCGCCGTCGCAGATCTCGTCCATCGAGCACTGCTCGTCGGTGGTGCACGAGTTCACCGGGCTGCAGCGCCCGGTCTCGATCGTGCACGGTACGCCACCGCAGTCGCTGTCCGACGTGCACAGCCCACACTTGCCGTCCTTGCACGCGAGCCCGCCGATGCAGTCCTGCTTGCCGCTGCAAGGATCGCCTTCTTCACCGCGCTTGCCCACGGTGTCGGGCCCACCGGGCGGCTGACAACGCAGCTCCTTGCACACGAACGCCGGCTGGCCCGCCGGCGCCTTGCCGACGCAATCCGCATCCGCGACGCAGCCCTGACACGAGCCGTTCACGCACTTCTCCTGCAGCTCGGCTTTGCAGTCGCCGTCCTTCTTGCAGTGCGGATACTTCTTGCAGCCGAGCACGAGCCCAGACCCGAGCAGGCCGAGCGCGAGCACTGCGAAGAACCGGAAGCGAGGCATGCCCCGAACTTGTAGCACACGCGCCGTCACGTGGCCGGATCTTCGGGGCCACGCGGCGCGTAGATCGAGGGACCGCGGACGTTCTCGTCGACTGCGATGCCGGCTCGTATCGAAGGGAACGCTCTTTGCTCGCAGTCTCGGCGCTCGCACAGCCGGCACGTGACGCCGACGGGGATCGCACCATCGACGGTCTCCAGGTCGACGCCGTCGGAGTAGACCAGCTGTGGTGCGTACTCCATCTTGCAACCGAGCCCGATCGCATGGAGTGTCTGCGGCGCGAGATAGCCGCCCTTTCCCTTGGGCACGGTGCGCGCGAGACAGAAGTAGAGCTCGCCGCCTTCCATCATCGAGAGCTGCACGCGGATGACACCGGGCGTGACGAACGCGGAGAACACGTTCCAGCGCGGACACGCACCGGAGAAGCGGGCGAAGCGGATGCCGCTCGCGGAGAAGCGCTTCGAGATGTTGCCGGCCAGATCGACGCGGATCATGTGGAACGGCACGCCCGCCGCACCCGGGCGGCGCAACGACGTGAGCCGGTGACACACCTGCTCGAAGCTCGTGCCGAAGCGATGCTGCAGCAGCTCGATGTCGTAGCGCTCGGCCTGTGCGGTCGCCAGCATGGTGTCGTACGGCATCGTGACCGCGGCCGCGAAGTAGTTCGCGAGCACGACGCGAGCGAGCGCGCGCGACTGCGGTGCGGCGAGCTCGGGATCCGCAGCGAGGCGATCGAGCAACCCATGCTCGCCCATCAACGCGCACTGCACCGCGAGCTGGAACGTGCGCGTCGCCGGCGGCGTGAGCTCGGAGAGATCGAGCCGACGATTCGCCGCGTCGTAGCGCCGCAGCACGCCTTCACGATGGCCGTGCTTGCCGATGCGCACCTCCACGCCGAAACGATCGGCGAGGTGACGCTGCAACCCGCGCTGTAGATCGTAGGGATCGAGCCGCGCATCTTGGCGCAGGCGATCGGCCGCGAGCTCGACGTCTTCGAAGAAGTTGTTGTTGCGTTGGAGGAAGTCGCTCACGTCCTCCGAAGGCATGCGCGCGCGCTCGGGCACCTGCTGGTCGTCGTAGATCTGCGACGCGAGCATGTCGGCGGAGCCACGCGCTTGCCGGAACGCGTGGTAGAGCTCGAGCACGGCGCGCGCGATGCCGGGGTTGCTCGCACAGAGCTCGCCGATCGACGCGGGCGCGATCCCGTGGCCTTCGAAGAGCGGATCCGAGAAGGCCTCGAGGAGATCGTCTCGCACGTGACCGTCGGCGGCACCGCTGAGCTCGCGGAGATCCACGCCGGTCACTTCCGCGAGCTTGAGCAGCAAGGGCGCCGTGAGCGCTCGCTGATCGTGCTCGATCAAGTTCATGTACGAGGGCGAGATGCCGAGCCTGCGCGCGAGCTCGACCTGCGAGAGCCGTCGCTTCACACGCAGAGACCGGATCTTCGCGCCCAGCTGGATCGCGCGCGCCATCGCTCGCCGAGTTTACATCGTTTACAACTTCACGCCGCGGACGACTCGGGCTCTTTACATGTTTCGACCGGCGCAGCCCGGTTTAAGGTTGCCGGAACGCGGTCATTGAAAACAATTTGCGGGAGCCGCATGCCGCCGAACGAGCCGCCCGCCGTCGTCCTCGCAAACGCAGATCGCAGCGAGGGCGTGCTGACCGCCGAGGCCCTCGCGTTCATCGCTGCGCTCACGCGTCGCTTCCGTCCGCGACTGCAGGAGCTGCTCGCGCGTCGGCGCGACGTGCAACGCAGCTGGGACGACGGCGCGCGTCCGACGTTCCTCGCCGAGACCCGTGAGCTGCGCGAGTCGGCATGGACCGTCGCACCGATCCCCGCCGACCTCGCCGATCGCCGCGTCGAGATCACCGGCCCCGTCGACGCGAAGATGATCATCAACGCGTTGAACTCGGGCGCGAACGTGTACATGGCCGACTTCGAGGACTCCACCGCGCCGACGTTCGCGAACGTCGTCGGTGGTCAACGCGATCTGCAGTCGGCCGTGCGGCGCACGCTGACGTGGAACGACGCGGCGCGTGGCAAGGACTATCGCTTGAACGACAGCGGGCTCGCGACGTTGTTCGTGCGCCCGCGCGGGCTGCATCTGCCCGAGCGTCACCTCGCGGTGGACGACGCCGCGGTGCCGGGCTCGCTGGTCGACTTTGGGCTCTTCTTCTTCCACAACGCGAGGGAGCAGCTGCGCCGCGGCACCGCGCCGTACTTCTATCTGCCCAAGCTGCAGAGCCACCTCGAGGCGCGCTGGTGGAACGACGTCTTCGTGTTCGCGCAGGAACAGCTCGGCATCCCGCGGGGCACGATCCGCGCGACGGTGCTGATCGAGACGCTGCCGGCCGCGTTCGAGATGAACGAAATCCTCTGGGAGCTGCGCGAGCACTCCGCGGGCCTCAACTGCGGGCGCTGGGACTACATCTTCTCGTTCATCAAGACGCTGCGCGCCGATCCGACGAAGGTGCTGCCCGATCGCAGCCAGGTGACGATGACGCAGCCCAACATGGCCGCGTATACGTCGCTGGTGATCCAGACCTGCCATCGCCGCGGTGTGCATGCGATGGGCGGCATGGCCGCGCAGATCCCCATCAAGGACGACCAGGCCGCGAACGATGCTGCGATGGCGAAGGTGCGCGCCGACAAGCTGCGCGAGGTCGAGTCCGGCCACGACGGCACTTGGGTCGCGCACCCGGGGTTGATCGGGCTCGCGCGCGAGGTCTTCGACGCGCACATGAAGCGGGCCAACCAGATCGATCGACTGCGCGAGGACGTCGTCGCGGATGCGGAGCGCTTGCTCGCCGCACCACAGGGCACGCGCACCGAAGCCGGCCTGCGCCACAACGTGCGCGTCGGCGTGCAGTACCTCGAGGCGTGGCTGCGCGGCAACGGCTGCGTGCCGCTGTACAACCTCATGGAGGACGCAGCGACCGCGGAAATCTCGCGCGCGCAGGTGTGGCAGTGGTTGCACCACGGCGCAACGCTCGAGGGCGGTGAGAAGCTCGACGCGACGCGCGTACAGAAGGTGATCGGCGAGGAGCTCGACGTCATCCGCCGCGAGATCGGCGATGCGCGCTTCGAGGCGGGCAAGTTCCCGCTCGCGCGCGAGCTGTTCGAGAGCATCGCCACCGCCGATACCCTGGCAGACTTCCTCACCCTACCCGCCTACGAACATATCGTTTCGTGCTGAGATCGGAGATCCGCGACATGCCCACCGCAAAGACCACCGCCGCGCTGACCTTCACCGATGCCCGTTGGAACGGCATCACTCGCCCGTACACCGCCGACGACGTGATGCGGCTGCGTGGTAGCGTCGCCATCGAGCACACGCTCGCGCGCCTCGGTGCGGAACGCCTGTGGGAGCTGCTGCAGAGCGAGCCGTTCGTCGCGGGGCTCGGTGCCGTCACCGGCAATCAGGCGGTGCAGCAGGTGCGCGCGGGTCTGCAGGCGATCTACGTGAGCGGCTGGCAGGTCGCCGCGGATGCGAACCTCGCGGGCGCGACCTATCCCGATCAGAGCCTCTATCCCGCCAACAGCGTGCCGAGCCTGGTGAAGCGCATCAACGCGGCGCTGCAGCGCGCGGATCAGATCGAGAGCAGCGAGGGCGCGGTGAAGCGCAACTGGTTCGCGCCGATCGTCGCCGACGCCGAAGCCGGCTTCGGTGGTCCGCTCAACTCGTTCGAGATCATGAAGGGCATGATCGAAGCGGGCGCCGCGGCGGTGCACTTCGAGGATCAGCTCTCGTCGGAGAAGAAGTGCGGCCACCTCGGCGGCAAGGTGCTGGTGCCGGGCAGCCAGTTCATCCGCGCGCTCGTGGCTGCACGGCTCGCGTCCGACGTGTGCGGCGTGCCGACGATCCTGGTCGCGCGCACCGATGCCGACAGCGCGCGTCTGCTCACCGCGGATCTCGACGAGCGCGATCGTCCGTTCATCACCGGTGAGCGCACGGCCGAGGGCTTCTTCCAGATCAAGGGCGGCGTCGAGATGGCGATCGCGCGTGCACGCGCCTACGCGCCGTTCGCCGATCTGTTGTGGTGCGAGACCTCCACGCCCGATCTGCACGAAGCCAAGCAGTTCGCCGAGGGCGTGCGCGAACAGTTCCCCGGCAAGATGCTCGCGTACAACTGCTCGCCGTCGTTCAACTGGAAGAAGAACCTCGACGACGCGACCATCGCGAAGTTCCAGCGCGAGCTGGGCGCGATGGGCTACAAGTTCCAGTTCGTCACGCTCGCGGGCTTCCACAGCCTGAACCACGGCATGTACGAGCTCGCGCGTGCGTATCGCGACCGCGGCATGTCGGCGTACAGCGATCTGCAGCAGCTCGAGTTCGCGGCGGAGGCCAACGGCTACACCGCGACGCGTCACCAACGCGAGGTCGGCACCGGCTACTTCGACGAGGTGTCGAAGATCGTGTCGGGCGGGCAGGCCTCGACGCTCGCGATGGACCACTCGACCGAGTCGGCGCAGTTCAAGGGCTGACGCGCTACGGCGTATCGGCGGCCCACAGCACCGCGCGCGTCCAGGTGTCGCCCGCGCGGTGCAGCACGCCGATGTCGTGCATGCCGTCTTCCATCCACGTCACGTCGACGAGCGCCTCGTCGGTGTCGTCGCCGTCGAGGTCCATGATCCACTGCAGCTCGATCCCGTTGTTGCTGAAGTCCTCGTAGAGCACTTCGTCGGCGGGACCGAGCAACACCGCGAGCAGCTCTTCCTCGCCCTGACAGCCGAACACGACGCTGGGATGCGAAACGACCGCGAAGTGGAGCATCCGCGTGCCCGCGCGCATCGGGTTCACCACCGCGCTCGCGACCGCTTCGGGGATCGCCTTCGCCACCGCAGCCTCCGTGGGCATCGCTTCGCTCAGGCCTTGGGCCACGCAGGTCGCACGACGCTTCGCGACCGCCGTGGTGACGTAGCGCGTGATCGCATCACGCACCGCGTGGTCGCCGGTGAGATCGATCGCGACCGGCTCGACGAGCTTCGCCGTGCTCGCGAGCGTCGCACCGAGCACGGCGAGATGCGGTCGCCCTGGCATGCGATCGCGCAGATCCGCGGGCACGCGCGGATCGGGCGGACCTTCCGGCGCCGCCGCTTGCAGATCGAGCGACGCAATCGGGCCCTCGATGTCACCGGGCGCCTGACACTCGATGCCGGCGACGGTGACCGTCGTGAGGCCACCCGGATGCACGACGATCGCGTGCGAGCCGATGCCGTGCTCGGGCAGCGCTTGCGCCTGCGCGATCGGTAGCTGCGCGGGCCAGCCCGCGGCCTCGCACGCATCGATCGACGCGCCTGCATCTTCGATGTCGATCGCCGCACCGCCCGCGGCGATCGGCACGAGCGATGCGACGATGAGCCCGAGCGGCGAGACCTCGGCGGGCACGGCCCGCACCGCGGGTGTCGACGTCGGCGTGGTCGTGCGCGTCGGCGCAGACGCGCGGCACGACGCGAGCGCGGCCACGCACACGAGGACGGATGCGCGCATACGCGATCGATCGTACGACGCGCACGCGATCGTGGCCATCGCCCCCCACGTCCGTTTTCGGCACGGGATCGCCGGGGTCGCTGCATGTGCCGACGTGATGCGGAAACAACCTGCGCGCGTCGTGTCGCTGGCCGTCTGCCTGGCCGCCTGCGGTGAGCCCAGCCCGGCCGACGACGCTGGCAGCGAGAGCGGCGACGCGACCACCGAGCCCGTCACCACGTCGGCGAGCACCACCGCCGGCACGAGCACCCAGACGTCGTCGTCTGCGACGACATCGCCGTCGGACACGACGGACGGCACCGACGACACGACCGACACGACCGATGCCACCGACACGACCGGTGGCCCCGTGCTCCCGTGCGATGCGCTGCCGGACTCGGGCACGTGGGAGAACATCACGCCGCAGAGCGACTTCGCGGAGGCGGTGAACGGCACCGTCGGTGCTGCGATCATCGTCGATCCATTCGACGCGCGCAGAGTGTGGCTCGGCACCGGCGGTGAGAACGACGAGATCTGGCGCTCCGACGATTGCGGCGCGAGCTGGGCGCAGGTCAACACCGGCCCCGGCAGCGTCGGCGACGGCATGACCTTCGGTGGCGTCGGCGACGGCGCGCAGTGGAGCATGATGGTCGATCACGTCACGCCCGATCTGCTGTTCGCCGTGTCGGGTTACGGCGCGCAGAGCCTGTGGCGCAGCACCGATGGCGGACAGGCGTGGACCGACGTGCTCGTCGACGAGGAGTACAACGACGTCGCCGACTATCGCTTCGTCAACAACGTCTCGCTCGACGCGAACGATCACCAGCATCTCGTGGTGTCCACCCACGGAGGTTGTGCGGCGCCGTATCAACCGAGCTGCATGGCCGAGACGCTCGATGGCGGCGAGACGTGGCGCATGGTCACTGCACCGGAAGGATGGTTCGAAGGCGGCGGTGTGGTGATCGTCGAAGGCGACACGTGGGTGTGGTGCGGATCGTCGCTCATGATCACGCAGGATGCGGGCGCGACGTGGACGTCGGACAACCTCGCGGGCGGAGGCTCGTGCGAGGCCGAGTACACCATCCGTCCGCTCGCCCCCACGAGCAACGGCAACTACTACCTCGGCAGCCGTGGCGGCGTGATCCGCAGCGCCGACGGGGTGAGCTGGGAGCACGTCGCGAACACGAGCGGCAACATGGTGATGCTCGCGCATGGAACGACGCACCTCTTCGCGGCGGATCAGTGGACCCCGACGCTCCGCCGCGCAGCGCTCGTCGACGACGAGACCTGGGAGGACATGGCCGCGCCGACCGATCAGATCGGCATGGGCCACGACGGCGGCATCCCGTTCCTCGCCTACGACGACGCGCACGGAGTGCTCTACGCCTCGATGTTCTCGGGTGGCGTCGCGCGGATGGTGGTCGGCGACTAGCGTGCGATCTGTTGCATGCGTGTGACGCAGCGGGCTGATAGGCTCGCGCCGTGAACCGCAAGAAGCTGTCGGAGATCCGTCGACTCTGGTCACGCCGCCATGCGATGGGCGGCATCGCGAGCCTCGGCATCGGCGTCGGCGCGTGCAACTCGGACGCGAGCTCGGACGACGGCACCACGAGCGACGGCACCACGTCGACGGGTGCCGACACGACGACGACGACGACGAGCGGCACGTCGAGCAGCGAGGGCTCGAGCAGCAGCGGGCTCGACGAGAGCAGCAGCTCCACCGGCGACACCGGCCCGATCATGTCCGACTGCGAGGACGCCGGCTCGCTGACGTTCGAAGAGCTCGTCGCACCGATCGAGCACATCATCGTCGTGATGATGGAGAACCGCTCCTTCGATCACGTGTTCGGCGCGCTCGCGCTCGAGGGCCGCACCGTCGACGGGCTCACCGGCTCGGAGTCGAATCCGAACCCCGCCGGAGGCGACGTCGCCGTCTTCGCGCTCACCGATCCCGACGCGGTGATCTTCGATCCCGATCACGGCTGGAACGGCTCGCGCGTGCAGTGGAACGAGGGCGCGAACGACGGCTTCGTGGAGAGCTACGTCGACGAGGGCGCGCCCGATCCGACGCTGGTCATGGGCTACTACGAGCGCGCGACCTTGCCGGTGAGCTATGCGCTCGCCGACAACTACTCGCTCTGCGATCGCTGGTTCGCGTCGGTGATGGGCCCGACCTGGCCCAACCGCTTCTATCTGCACCTCGGCACCTCGGGCGGCATGATGACCAACGACGGCGTCAGCGAGATTCCCAGCGTCTTCGATGCGCTCACCACCGCCGGCATCACCAACGTCTACTACTCGTCGAACGTGCCGTTCACGCTGACCTACGGCAAGACCGAAGGCGTCGAGCAGATCAGCGCGTTCTACGACGCGCTCGCCGACGGCACGCTGCCGCAGTTCAGCATGGTCGATCCGGTGTTCACCGACTTCGCCGCCGATCCCAGCACCGGCACCGACGATCATCCGCCCGCCGACGTCACCATGGGTCAGGCGTTCCTCGCCTCGGTGTACGCCGCGGTCGCGGCCAGCCCGCTGTGGAACAGCACCCTGCTCGTCATCACCTACGACGAGCACGGTGGCTTCTTCGATCACGTGCCGCCGCCGACCACGACGGACGACCTGCCGGACTTCGAGCAGCTCGGCTTCCGCGTGCCGGCAATCGTGATCGGCCCGCACGTGCGCCGCGGCTGTGTGAACTCCAACGTGTTCGATCACGTGTCGGTGCTGTCGACGGTCACGCGCAAGTGGGGGCTCGAGCCGCTCACGACGCGTGTCGATGCCACGGCCGATCTCTCGAGCTGCATCGATCCGAGCTTCGTCGACGACCCGCAGCCCCCGGCACCGCTGCCGAAGATGGTGGTGCGCCGACCGAAGCCGTACGTGGTCGCGCCGAAGGGAGCTGCGCACGACGAGCTGTTCGCGCTCGCCGATCGCCACGGTCTGGGGCCCGACCAGCGCCGCATCGCGGCGCAGCAGGCAGTGGACGCCGTGCTCGCGTGGGGTCGGAAGCTCGGCGCATTCGAAGTCATCGACTGAGACCGAACACGAGCAGGTGCCGCCACGGCAGCCCCTCGTATTCCGCGACCAGTCGGAAGCCGCGCGGCTCGAGCTCGCGTAGCACCTGCGCCTTCGTCATCTTGTGCTCGGGCTTGATCGGTACCAGCGGATCTTCGCCGCGGAACTCGACGATCGCGAGGCGGCCGTTCGGTGCGAGCGCGCGACGCAGCGCCGCGATCATCGTCTCCGGCTCCGCGAGCTCGTGATAGACGTCGACGAGCAGCTCGAGATCGCAGACGCCGTCCGCGAGTCCGAGGTCGTCGGGCTGCGCGAGCACCGGTTGCACGTTCGCGACGCCGGCCTCCTCCGCGCGTGCGCGCAGCAGCTCGAGCATCTCGGGTTGGATGTCGACGGCGAGCACCTTGCCGGTCGGCGCGACCGCCTGGGCCAAGCGCAGGCTGTGATAGCCGTTGCCCGCTCCGATGTCGCAGGCGGTCTGGCCCGGCGACACGTGCAGCTCGCGATGCAGCGCATCGGGATCCTCTTCGGCGATGCGTTCGGCGCGCGTGAGCCAGTCGGCGCCGTGGAAGCTCATCGTCGCCGCGATCGGTCGGCCTTCGAACGTGCCGGGCTCGTCGACGTGCGCCGCGATGGGCGTGGGCGCGTCGGGCTCTGCGGGTCGCGCTTCGACCTCGTCGGTCTCGACCGTGCGACGACACGCGGCGAGCAGACAGAGCACGAGCACACGGCGAGCGAGCATGGGTCCCGCGAGAGTACGGCCGAGCGCGGCGCTTCGATCTACTCGGCGACCGTGATGCGCAACGCGCCCGTCAGCGCCATGTCCTGGCCGTTGCCGTCGAGATAGAGCGGATTGTGCCAGGGCACGAACTGCGCCCACACGAAGTAGGTGCCGGAGGCGCCGAGCTGAGCTTCGCTCAGGCTGATCTCGATGCTGCGATCGAAGCTCGAGTCGGCTCGGATGTAGCGCATGTGATCGGTGCCCTGCAGCGACTCGACGAAGTGCTCGTCGTCTTGCGAGTCGTAGAGCACGTCGACCTCGCGATCGTCGGAGTCGCCGGAGGTGCCGAGCACGAGCAGCACGCGATTGTCGCCGTCGACGAAGCTCGACACGCGGCCGAACGCGCGCAGCGCGATGGCGTCGCCGGGTTGGTAGCCTGCGATCGTGTCGCCGACCATCGTCTCGCGCGCTTCATGCGTCGCGCGCAGATCGATGAAGTTGCTGCGGTCGTGCACGACGACGCGGCCGGCCGCGATGCCGTCGAACACACCATCCGCACCGTCGGTCCACACGAACGACGGCGACCACACCGTCGTGGTCGGGAACGCGAGCGCGGCGTTGGTGGGATCGCACGGCCCGCCTTCGCACACGACCTCGGTCGAGTCGTGCACGTCGCTGCCACCGACCAGCACCATCGGCCAGCGCCCGTGCTTGAGCATGCCGATGTACGAGCGCTCGATCGGATCCTCGGGCAGCTCGCTGCCGAGCGCGTTGTCCTCGGTGATCGCGTTCACATCGATGCCACCGTGGTACGCGTCGTCGTCGTGGCTGTCGTGGCGGTTGCCGCCGTTCCACACCTCGAGCCCGTCGAACGCCAGGCTGCTCCAGTCGTACTCGATCCAGAAGGTCGGCGCGCTCTCGTGGTTGACGATCGCGAGCCCGTTCATCGCGTGCGCGAGCGCGATCTCTTCGTCGTTGGTCGCGGCGTCGTCGACCCAACGCTCGCGGAAGATGCCGGGGCCGAAGCCGGCGTCGTGATCGTAGTCGGTGGCATCCGCCTCGTAGCCCGGCGCATACAGTGGATGGCCGGGGAACGGGTTCTTGGGCAGGAAGCCGAAGTGGCCGTCGAATCGGTTGCTGATCTCGGTGCCGACCACGAGCAGCACGGAGGGATCCGCTTCGGTCAGCGTGCGCACGACGTCGCGTCCCGTCGCGACCGCGAGATCCTCGTCGTCCGCGCACCAGGTCGCGAAGTTGCGGCCGCACTCCTCGAGCTCGTTGTTGGTGTGCTCGCTGAACACCAGCCAGTGCAGTCGACCGCGCAGAGACTCGACGCGGCGATCGTCGAAGTCGTCGCCGGAGTCGTCTGCGATCGCGCTGGTCATGCGATCCTTGTAGGACTGCGCACCGCCGGCTTCGTCGCCGCGCTCGGAGTGCCGCGTGTGCACGTGCAGATCGCCGGAGTGCCAGTGGTTCTCGCGCACGGCGAGCTCGAAGCGCTGCGACATCTCCGGGCCCCACGCGCCGTCTTCGAACGCGCCGCAGTCACGCCACGCGCGCCAGCGGATCTCGATCGCGTGGCAGCCGGGCGCGACGTCCTCGAGCGACCACGCGAGCTTCGCGGCCTCGAGCGACGCGCCGTCGTCGAGCTGGATTTCCTCGCCGACGCCGATCGACGCGTCGCCGAGCTCGAGGCGCACGCCGTCGGGTGCCGCCTCGACGCGCCACCACGCGCGATCGGTCGCGCATGCGCCGATGTTGGTGCGCAGGTCATAGCTGTAGAAGGTGTCGGCGAGCGCCATCGTGGGTGGCACCGTGGCGAAGCCGTAGTGCTCGGGCAGCTCGACGTCGTCGATCGATCCGGTATCGGTCGCGGCGCACGACGGCGGCGGCATCGGGATATCGCCGGTGTCCGTGCCGCTCGATCCGCTCGACGAATCGTCGACGCTGCTCTCGCCGACGCTCGCTCCGGTGCTGCCGCTCCCGCTCGCGCCCTCGCTCGAGCTGCCGCTTCCGCTCGCGCCGCCGCTTCCGCTCGCGCTGGACGCTGCACCCCGCCCGCCCGCGCCCCCGCACGCGACGAGCCCCGCGACGAATCCTAGGATCCCCGCCCTCACCGGCGATCGACGATGCCCCGCGGTGCGCCGCGCGTCGAGCCTCGCGTGCGCGTCATTCCTTGATTGCGTACGCAGTCGGCGTACGTGCATGCGGCAGCGCGCGCAGTCGCACGCCGGTGCCCGCGAAGAAGCGATCGACACCGTCGCTCTCGCTCCACCGCGGCGCGGCGTACTCGTCGAACACGACGACGCCGCCGGGAATCACTTTCGGCCACATCGCCTGCAGCGCCGCGAACGTCGGCTCGCCGAGGTCGAGGTCCATGTGCAGCAGCGAGATGCGGAAGCCGGGGTTGTTGCGCGCGTACGCGGCCGCGGTCGCGCCGATGTCACCCGCGACGAGCTCGCAGCGATCCGCGGCGATGCCCGCGGCGGCGATCGTCTCGCGCAACGAGGTCGGCGAAGTGCCGGCGTGCGCGGTCTCCTGCACGAACGCGGCGACCGCCGCCGCATCGGTGCTCGTGCCGGGCGCCGCGAATGCATCGAACGTGTCGAAGCCGACGACGCGGCGCGCCGATCCCGGCGCGTGGATCTGCAGGAACTTCAACCAGGTCAGGAGCCCCGCGCCCTTGAACACGCCGCACTCGACGATGTCGCCGGGGCGATCGAGCACCATGCGAAAGAAGTCGTAGCGCACGAGGAGCTTGCGCAGCCGCTCGGTGTCGGTGCCGAGCAGGAGGCGATGGTAGGCGTCCCACAGGAGCTGCTCGTCGTCGCGTGCCGGCACGTCCACCGTGCCCATGTACGGTCGGCGCGCAGGGCTGCAACGTGCGGCCCGAAACGGGCTCCGCCGTCGCGCGGGGCCGCGGCGCGCGTTGCTGGGCGAATCGCCAATCGGCTGCGCGTGCTGCCCACTGCTCGCTCGCATCGCGCTCGCATCGTGCGATCGCGACGCGTGCCGTAGCGCGATCGATCGTGCGAGTTGCGACGCGGAGCCGCGCGTTGCGAAGGTGGAACGATTGGCCGAGGCTCGGCGCGCATCGTGGAGGTCGCCATGTCGTCGCGCTCGCTTCGCTCGCTCGCTTGCTCGTCGCTCGTGCTCGTCGTGATCGGCTGCGGTGCCGACGACACGCCGCAGGAGAGCACGACACCGCTCTCCTGGACGGCGGGTGACGACGGCCAGGGCGACGACGGGCCCGCCGACGTGTGTCTCGGCGATGCGCAGCCCGACGCGCTCGTGCTCGCGACCGACGACGCCATGGATCTGCGCGGGCAAGCGATCGCGCTCGCGTCGAGCATGCGCGGCCTGGTGGCGTGCGGCGAAGGCTTCCTCGAGCTCGTCGACACCGACGCGGACATCGCCCACGACACCGACATCGCGGGCACCTGCACTGCGATCGCGATCGACGGCGAGATGGCGCTGGTCGGCACCGCGCAGGGCACGGTGATCGCGGTCGACCTCACCGGGCCGCTCGTGCTCGGCACCGCCGACGTCGGCGCGCAGGTGCACGGCGTCGCGGCGAAAGGCGGCACGGTGTACGTCGCGGCGGGTTCGGCGGGGGTGCAGACGCTGACGTTGTCGACGGGATCGCTGACGCCTGCGGGCGCGATCGGATCGTTCGCCGATGCCCGCGGTGTGGCGCTCGGCGACGATGGGCTGTGGATCGCCGCGGGGGCCGACGGCGTCGCATTGCACGATAGCTCGGGTGCAGCGAAGCAGAGCTTCGCGACCGACTCGCCTGCGCTCGGCGTGCGTGTGGTCGACGGCGGCGTCGCGGTGCTGCGCGGCGTGTACGGCTGGGACTACGCGGATGCGAACGGCATCGTATCGAGCTGGGAGACCACTGGGCTCGTGCTCGATGCGCTCGCGCTCGATGGCGAAGTCGTCACCGTCGACGGCCACGCGCTCGTGCGTCATCCGGATCTCGGCGACGCGGATGCGACGCGCGTCTTCGAAGAGCGCCCCGACTTCTCCGATGCGGAAGGCGCGTGGCTGCGCGCCGCGGTGGCCCACGGCGACGGTGTGTTCGCGGCGCTCGGCGACGAGCTCGTGCCGCTCGCGACGGACGACGTCGAAGCGACCCCCGACATCATGGTCGACGCGAGCACGATGTACCTGTGGGGCGCCGCGGGCAGCCCGGTCGAAGGGCTGTTCGTCGTGGAGAACCTCGGCGACGCGGAGCTCGTGGTCGGCGGCGTCGAGATCGATGCGCCGTTCGAAATTGCGATCGACGGCGAGGTCGAAGCAGTCGACGGCTGCCCCGGCAGCGCGATCGTTCCCGCGGGCGGCACGTTGCTCGTGAAGATCTCGTACACACCCGACGACGAGTCGTTGGTGTCGGGCGAGTTCCGCATCCGCAGCAACGATCCCGACGAGCCCGAGCTGGTGCTCGGCATCGACGGCAATCGTCCGGCCCCTGCGGTCGGCAGCAAGGCCGCCGACTTCGAGCTGCTCACGATCGACGGCGACCGCTTCCGACTCTCGGAGCATCTCGGTCGCGTGATCCTGGTGAAGATGTTCAACTTCGGTTGCAAGGGCTGTGCGGAGGAGTTCGGCACCGTGCAAGCCGACATCGTGCCCGCGTACAGCAGCGCCGAGTTCCTCGCGGTCGGCGTGAACACGTCGCATCGCACCGCGTTCGCCGGCAACGTCGTGCGCGACGGCGGGCTCACGCTGCCGATGACGCTCGACATCGACAGCGCCGCGTTCCGCAGCTATCGCATGCCCGAGAAGGTCTTCCCGCTCAACGTCGTGGTCGATCGCGACGGCACGATCGCGCACGTGGACAGCGAGGAAGGTCTGGTCGCAGCGAGGGCAGCGATCGACGACGCGATGTGAGGGTTAGTTCCATGATTCTGATGGTTTGTGCCACGTGTGAAAATATGAACTTGACGTCGGTTTCAGGCTCGGTCACAGTGCGTGTCGTCGATGGCCGCGAGCACCGAGAGCCGCGTGCGCGTACCGAGTCAGGAGCGCGCGCAACGAACCCGCGATGCGCTCCTGCGTGCGGGTGATCGCGAGTTCGCAACGCGTGGCTACGCGGCGACGACGGCGAAGAGCATCGCCGATCGTGCGAAGGTCGCGACCGGCAGCTTCTATCAGTACTTCACCAGCAAGGACACGCTGCTGCGCGAGCTCGCCGCGCGACGCCTGAGCACGGTGGCTTCGCGTGCGCTCGCGTTGCTCGAGGTCGAGCCGCCCAAGGGCGCGAAGCTCGAGGTCGTCGCGCGCGAGCAGCTGCGCGCGGTGGTGGAGATCGTGATGGATCTGCACCGCGAAGATCCGGCGATGCACGCGGTGCTCACCGAGCGTCGCCACGCGGACACCGAGCTCGATGCGCTGTGGCGCACGGCCGAGCGCGAGATCGTGCAGCGCCTCGCTGCGCTGGTCGAGCGCTGGGGCAGCGCGAAGGATCCGCTCGCGCAAGCATTCGTGTTGTTCGGCATGGTCGAGGGCAGCGTGCACGCCCACGTGTTGGGCGAGGCCATGGTGTCCGACGAGAGATTCGTGGCCGCACTGGTCGACGCGTTGTCGACCATCGCGCGCCCGCAACGAAAAGAGAGGTCGTAGTCATGGCAGCCATCAAGCTCAACGAAGAGTGGTCCGAGCTCATGCGGCGCTACGCCGCCGATCACCAGAACAAGGTCAACCAGGCCTGCCACTCGATCGGCATCCCGCTGATCGCGGGCTCGATCCCGGTGGCGATGAGCATCGTCGGCATCCCGCTCGCCGCCGCGATGTTCGGCGTGGGTTGGACCTTCCAGTTCGTCGGCCACGCCTTCGAAGGCAAGAAGCCGAGCTTCGTCGAAGACAAGCGCCAACTCGTCGTCGGCCTCCTGTGGTGGACGAAGAAGATGGGCCTCGGCCTCGTCTCGACGAAGCCCGTGCCGGTGCCCTACGACTCCGCCGAAGCGGCGGAGTGATCAGTTCGCGAGGCGGTACGCCCACGTCTTCTGGCCCGAGTCGTAGTCGGTGACGAAGACGAAGACGTTGTCGATCGGATCGTACGCGAGCGCGTGGAAGGCCAGGTTGCCGGGTGAGCCGCCGTTCATCGCGTGCGCCGACCACTCGCGCGTGCTCGGGTCGAACGCGTAGAACGTACTGTCGGTGACGAGGCCGCCGATGATGTCGTTGGTGGCGTCGTAGTCGAGGCCGAGCTCGCCGGCGGGTGGCTCGACGCCGTTCGTCGTCACGCGCTCCGCCACCGACTCCGCCGGTGCATCGCGATCGAACGACAGTGCCCACACGCCGACACCGTCGGCATGCGTGAACAAGTAGAAGCGATCGTCGGGCGGGAAGTAGACCATGTGGTTCGCGTAGCCGATGTTGGTCAGGTCGCCCAAGTTGCCGTAGTCGCCGTTGTACGTGTCGACGTGCTGCGTGTAGACGCGCGTCGCGGGATCGTAGGTCGCCAGGCCGCCACCACCGAAGAGCACGATCACACCCGAGACGGGATCCGGCTCCGAGCCGGGGATGTTCACCGCGAGATCGTAGGTCGAGCCCTGCGCATCCGGGCTGAACGACCACGTGTTTCCAACGCGATCGTAGTGCGCGATGCGACCGCCGATGTCATTGCCCACCGCGTTGCAGTAGCCGCCGGTGAAGTTGCGACTGACGACGATGAACTCGTCGAGCATCGGCGCGACCGCGAGCATGTCGTAGGTGTGCGTCGACACCGGCCGCGGATACGGACCCGGGCCCATCGTCCACGCGCCATTGTCCGCGTCGAGATTGCCCACCGTCATCGCGTCGCACGGCGTCGGCTCGTACAACCCGGACCACGTCAACGTGTCGCCGAGATCGAAGGCATGGATCGCATCGGTCATCGTCGTCGAGTGACCACCGCCGAAGCCGAGCATCTCGTGATGGTGCGGGTCGTAGACGAAGCCGCTGTAGTCGGTCGCGCGGCGACACAGCTCGGGTTCTTCGCCCGGCACCTGCGCGCACGTGAACTGCCCGAGGTCGAGCGCCGTCTCGTCGGCGAGATCGGCGAGCGCAGGGTTCGGCGGGAACGACGGCTCACCGGTGTCGTCGCCTGCGCTGCTCTCTGCATCAGCGGTCGTGTCGTCGTCACTTACGGTGCTCACGCCATCGTCTGCGGTCGCATCGTCGACCGCGCTGCTGTTGCCGACGGTCGTCGCGGAGCCCGGCGTCTCGCCGCCACCCGTCATCGTCGAGCTGGTGCCAGCATCGTCCGTGACGGCCGGATCGCTCGCACCGCATGCGAAGGACAACGAGAGACCGCAGAGCCCGCGCTTGGACATCGCCGACGAGGCTGCAAGATCGCGACCGCGTGCAGCGACACGGAATCCGAGTCGCAGCGCCGCGTGATGGGGTTGCGAGCCACCATCTCTGGCAGGGTGCGACCCGCCACGGTGCGCGACGCCGTTTCACTCCCCGCGGTTTTTCGAAAACGGAAAATCCGGCGCACGTGAGCGCGTTCATTGGCAGCGGATTGCGGAATTCAGGCAATCCGACGGCAGTGAAACTTGCGGTCCGCGCGGCGGCGCCGAGCACTAGCCGCGCACGCGCAGCGTGAGCTCGTCGACGCGATCGGCACGCGCGAACGCTCGCACGATCTGCAGCATCGCCCCGCGCGCGACGTCGGCGGGCGCGTCGTGCATGCCGGCCTTGTGCCACATCACCATGTGCACCTGACTCATCGCGGTCGCCGTGCGTGCACACGACTCGGGATCGTCCTCGCTCAGCAAGCCGTCTTTCATCGCTTCGCGGAACGCGGCGATCAACAACTGCAGCCCCTGCTCCCACGCGCGCGTCTGCTCGGGCGTGCGCAGCTCGTCGAGCGTGCCCCACGGCACGCGCTCGCGCAGCTGGATCTGCAGGAACGACGGGTGCTCCATGTGCCAACGCAGATAACCTTCGAGCCCCGCACGCAATCGATCGAACGCATCGCGGGCATCGAGCACGAGCGATCCGACCTCGCGCATGAGCGCACCGAGTCGATCGTGCTGCACCGCGCGGAACGCATCCCACTTGCCGGGGAACACACCATAGAAGGTTGCGAGCGACACGCCGGCTCGCTTCGCGATCGCTTGCACGCGCGCCGCGTCGTAGCCTTGCTCGGCGAACTCGAGCTCCGCGGCGCGCACGATCGCCGCGCGATAGACCTCGCGCTTGGCCTCCACGATGCGGGCGCGCGGGCTGGGCTCGGGCTCGGGGATCTCGCTTGACACGGGGTCGCCCGGAGAATAGTAGATTCTGGTTTCAGAATCCAGGTTCTGGTCGCTACACCCTCCTAGGACCCCGACCATGCGCGACACCACCGACCTCTCGGGCCACGCCGCCTCCCCTCCGCCGAGCTTCGATCAGGCCAAGACCCGCCGCCAGAAGGCGCGCGCGGCCGGCCTCGATCCCAACTACTGGTACGCGGTCGAGCGCAGCTCTGCGATCAAGCGCGGCGACAAGATCGAGGTGAAGTTCCTCGGGCGATCGATGGCGGTCTTCCGCGGACAAGACGGTCGCCTGCGCGCCGTCGAGAACCGCTGCGCTCATCGTTCACTCAAGCTCACCGAAGGCCAAGTCGTCGACTGCAAGCTCGTGTGCCCGTATCACGGCTGGGCGTACGACGGCGACGGCAAGGCTTCGATCCCGCACGATCTGTTCGGCCACAAAGAGCCGAACATCCGCATCGATGCGGTGCCGGTGAAGGAGCGCTACGGCCTCGTGTTCGTCTTCCCCGGCGATCCCGCGAAGTCGACCGAGCGCGACATCCCGTCGATCCCCGAGCTCGAGGGCAGCAAGCCGTGGCCGCACGCGACCGTGATGTTCGATTGCCCCGGTCACCACTCGATGCTGCTCGAGAACGTCTCCGACTTCACGCACGGCTTCTTGCACCGCAAGTTCCAGCCGTTCTCCGGCACCGAGGTGCTGCGCTGCGAAGAGGTCGGTGACCGCATCGAGATCGAGTACAAGTCGAAGATCGCCGCGGGTCGCTTCCAGAACATGTTCATCAATCGCAGCGACTCCGACTGCGATCACATGCTGGCCTGCTACGACTACCCGTACCACTGGTCGAACACCGACGGGCGCATCAAGCACTTCCTCTTCACGCTGCCGCAGGACGACGGCAACAACCGCCACATCTTCATCTTCTACGTGCGGCCCGACACCATCAAGCTGCCGCTCCTCGGCCCTCGCCTGCCCCACTGGCTGGTGTCGAAGATGATGGCCGCGCAGCGCTGGATCACGCTGCAGCCGCTGCTCGGCCAGGACGTGTGGGTCATCAAGCACGAGCAGGATGGTTGGGAGAAGTTCTGGGACAAGCCCGCGCCGGAGATGTCGCCGGTGGTGAAGGCGTTCCAGGATCTGACGATCCGCAAGTGGTCGGAGTACCTCGCGACGCGCAAAGGCGCCGTCGCCGAAGCGGGTTGCGGCAACGTGGTGTCTGCGAAGGAGCTGGTGCGATGACTGCGAACGTAGTGGAACTGGCCCGCGCCGAGCAGCGCACGATCCGTTGCGTCGATCCGGCCACCGGCGAGCCGCTCGGCAACATCGCGGTCGACAGCCCCGAGCAGGTGCGCGCTGCGATCGCACGCGCACGCGCGGCCCAGATCGGCTGGGCCGAGACCGACTTCGCGAAGCGCCGCGCAGTGCTGCGTCGCATCAGCGACCACTTGCTCGAGCACGGTCGCGAGCTCGTCGACGTGGTCGTGAAGGACGCGGGCAAGACCCGCGAGAACGCGCTCGTCGGCGAGATCTGGCCGGTGCTCGAGAAGCTGCGCTGGACCATCGCGAACGGCGAGCGTCATCTGCGACCCGAGCGCGTGTCGTCGGGCATGCTCGCGCACAAGCGTGCGCACCTCGAGTACCGCCCGCTCGGTGTGATCGGCTCGATCATCCCGTGGAACTATCCGCTGCAGAACATCATGAACCCGCTCGTGCCGGCGCTGATGGCCGGCAACGGCATCGTGATCAAGCCGTCGGAGTGGGTCGCGTGGTCGGCCGAGCGCATCGTCGCAGTCGCGAAGGAAGCGCTGGTCGCCGAGGGTCAGTCGCCCGATCTCGTGCAGCTCGTGCAGGGCTACGCGGAGACCGGCAAGGCGTTGATCGGCGGCGGCATCGACTCGCTCGTGTTCATCGGCTCGGTGGAGAACGGGCGGCGCGTGCTCGCGACCGCGGCCGAGGCACTGGTGCCGGTCGTGCTCGAGCTCGGCGGCAAGGATCCGTTCGTGGTGTGCGACGACGCGGTGGTCGAGCAGGCCGCCCACGCCGCCCTCGCGGGCTGCTTCATCAACGCGGGACAGAACTGCGTCGCGTCCGAGCGCTTGCTCGTGTTCGATGCGATCTACGATCGCTTCGCCGATCGCGTCGGTGAGCTCGCACGCTCGCTGTCGCAGGGCGATCCGAAGCAAGGCGTCGTCGACGTCGGCGCGATGGTGACTCCGCTGCAGCTCGAGATCGTCGAGCGGCTCGTCGACGATGCGATCGCCAAGGGCGCGAAGGTGCTCGCCGGCGGCAAGCGTGTCCAAGGGAGACAATTCTTTGCGCCCACCGTGCTCGCCGAAGTGACGCCCGAGATGGACATCATGCAGCAGGAGACCTTCGGTCCCGTGATGCTGCTGTGCCGCGTCCGCGACGAGCACCACGCCGTGCAGGTCGCCAACGGCACCGGCTTCGGGCTGGGCTCCTCGGTGTTCTCGAAGGATCACGCGAAGGCGCGCCGCATCGCGGATCGGCTGCACGCGGGCATGACCGCGATCAACGACTTCGGCGGCATGACGTACATGGCGCAGGACCTGACGTTCGGCGGCATCAAGCAGTCGGGCTACGGCCGCATGAACGGTCGCGACGGGCTGCGCTCGTTCTGCAACATCAAGGCGGTGCTCGACGATCGCCTGCCGCTGCACTTCCCCAGCAAGATGTTCCCGGTCGGCCAAGGCGACTTCGATCGCATGCGCTCGGTGCTCGGGCTCGTGTACGGCGGCAGCATCAAGCAGCGAATCGGTGCGCTCGTCGATCTCGTGCGCGGCAAGAAGGATCGCTCGTGAGCCGCTACGACTACGTCGTCGTCGGTGGCGGCTCGGCCGGCTGCATCGCGGCCGCCGGCCTCGCCGACGATCCCACCAAGCGCGTGCTGTTGCTCGAAGCCGGCCCCGCTGCAGAAGATCATCCCGAGACGCTGTCGGCCGACGGCTACAAGTACGCGTTCGCGAACGACGCGGTGATGTGGGAGCGCTTCACCGTGCCGCAGCGTCACTGCGGTGATCAGCGCGTGTTCGCAGGCACCGGCTCGGTGCTCGGTGGCAGCGGCTCGGTCAACGGCATGGTCTACACGCGCGGTGCGGTGCAGGACTACGCCGAGTGGCCCGAGGGCTGGCGGTGGCACGACGTGGTGCCGGACTTCGAGACGATCGAGCAGTCGATCCGTCCGCGTCCGCGCCCACCGACGCGCTGGGCCGAGGCGTGCATCTCCGCCGCGGTCGCGTGTGGCTTCGAGCGCCGCGAGAACCTCAACGACGGCATGCTCAGCAACGTCGTCGGCTACGAGAGCATGAGCTACGAAGGCGATCGCCGACGCAGCTCGTACGTCGCGTTCATCAAGGATGCGCCCGCGCGTCCGAACCTCACCGTGCGGCCGAAGTCGAAGCTGCACCGCATCGTGTTCGACGATCGCAAGCGTGCGGTCGCGGTCGAGTACGAAGAAGACGGCGCCTACCGTCGTGACGACGTCGATCGCGAGGTGGTGATGGCCGCCGGTGCGCTCGAGACCCCGAAGCTGCTCATGCTCTCGGGCATCGGCAGCAGCCAAGCGCTGCGCGCGTGCGGCATCGGGGTCGTGCACGACGCACCCGCGATCGGGCAGAACCTGCACGACCATCCCAACGTGCCGCTCTTCTTCGTGTCGCGCGGCTTCGTCGATTGCCAGTACCCGCAGCTCTACAGCTTCTATCGCACGCGTCCGTCCGCCGACCTCGCGCCCGGGCAGAGCGACACCTGCTACGTGTTCTGGCCCGCACCGTCGGCGATGAAGCAGGCGATGCAGCGCATGCTGCCGGGCAAGGTGTTGCCCGCGGGCTTGTACGACGGGCCGCTCAAGTCGGCGATCCGCGGCAGCCTCGATCTCGCGTTCGGCGTCGGCGCGGTCAACAAGATCGTCGATCATCTCTACGGCATCGTCGTGATCCTCGGCAAGCCGAAGAGCCGCGGCAGCGTGCGACTCGGCGGCGCAGACCCGAAGACGCCGGTCGTCGTCGATCCCAACTACTTCGCCGACCCCGGCGACATGCAGACGATGGTCGATGGCATCCGACTGGCGCGCAAGCTCAGCAAGAGCGGCGGGCTCGGTGCATGGCGCAGCAAGGAGCTCATGCCCGGGCTGTGGAACCAGCGCGACGAAGCGCTCGCGAGCTGGGTCGGCAAGAACGCGATCACCACGTATCACTTCGCCGGCACCGCGCGCATGGGCAGCAGCGCGAGCGCGCCCACCGACACACGCCTGCGGCTGAAGGGCGTCACGGGCGTGCGCATCGCGGATGCATCGGCGGTGCCGTTCACGCCGGTGTCGGCCATGAACGCGCCCAGCATGCTCGTAGGCTACCGCGCGGCCAAGTACGCCCGCGAAGACGCGAACGGTTAAACCGTCGGCCGCGCGATGGAACGAGGCGATCGGAGACGATCGCCATGCGCACAGTCGCGCTGTTCCTCGCTTTGATCGCTGCGTGTGCCGACGAGCCCGAGCCCACCGCGCCGGAGGAGGCGGAGACGATCGCATCGCCGTTCGCTCCGTCGGGCAGCTACGCGGTCGAGGTGAAGGTGCTCGCCGACGATTGCGAGCCCGCCCACGCTGCGCCGCCGCCGTGGCAGGCGCGCGTGCTCGTGCAGGCCGAGCGTGGGCGCGCGAAGGTGAATCTGCCGCTGTCGTCGCTGTCGGCCGCAGGGCCGTCGCGTGCGACCGCGCGCAGCGACTTCCGGCTCGAGCAGGGCTACACGGCCCGTCATCGCACGACGCCGCGGCTCGGCTGCGACGACTTCGCGATCGATGCGACGATGGTGCTCACCGAGACGTCGCCGACCGGCTTCACGATCGAGACCACGCTCGACTACGGCGACGCATCGGCGTGCGGTGTGCCCGGTCCGCAGCCGTGCACGACCCGCTTCGCGCACACGTTCTCGCTGGTCGCCGCGACCTGCCCCGCCGAGTGCACCCGCGGCGAGCATGCCGTCGCTGCGACCGCGACGTTCGAGAGCCCGCGCTGGGAGATCGATTGCGAGTGTCCCAACGCTTCCGCACCGTGACACGCCGCTGCGTCCTCATCTCGCGACGCGCAGCACCGCCTCGGCCTTGCGCGGCACGACGATGAACGCACCAGCCTTCGTGACATGAGCCCGGCCGCGCGCGGATGTGACGGGTCGCCGGTGGCGCCCTTGACCGAGCTACGCGCGCTCGGCAAGGTGCGAAAGATGGTGCGCCGTGGCCTGCTCGTCGCGATCGCGGTGCTGACCGCCTGCGGTGACGATGCGGTCGGCGGCGCCGAGACGCTCGGCGACAGCACGGCGCACGGCGGAAGCACGGGCAGCACATCGTCGACGAGCACGACGACGAGCAGTGACGGCTCGGGTGTCCCCGACTCGACGAGCACGAGCGGTGGTCCGGTGATCTACGACGTCGCACCGGGCGGCACCGACGACACCGGCGCGCCGATCGATCAGTGCAAGGTCGGCGACGACATCGATGCGGTGGGCGACTGCGAAGATCAGGCGCCGCCCGACAGCTTCGAGCCCGCGGTGCAGTGGGCGTGGGCCGGCGACGGTGAGCTCACGCAGGCGGTCGTCACACCGCTCGTCGCGAACCTCACCGACGACAACGGCGACGGTGCGATCGATCTCTGCGACATCCCCGACGTCGTCGTCACCGGCTACGCGGGGCCGGGCAACATCGTGTGGGCCGGCAAGATCGCCGTGCTCGATGGTGCGAGCGGCTCGCTGCACTACGTGATCGACGAGGAGGTGAGCGCGATGGTGAACCCCGCGCTCGGCGATCTCGATGGCGATGCGGTGCCGGAGATCGTCACCGCGCGCGCGATCGATGGCGACGGCGACGTGATGCTCGGTCGCCTCGTCGCGTACCGCCACGACGGCACACCGTTGTGGGTCGGCGACGCCGACATCGAGATCGGTCAGCACGCCGTCGCGCTCGCCGATCTCGACGCGGATGGCGACGTCGAGATCATGCTCGGCGGCAACGTAGCCGATCACACCGGGCATCACTTGTGGGACGTCTACGTCGCGGCCGGGATCCAGATCACCACCGCCGCGGATCTCGACGGCGACGACGACCTCGAGGTCATCCTCGGGCTGTGGGCCTTCCACCACGACGGCACGCCCTACTACTCCGTGCCCGACGGCGGACAAATGGGCGGCATGGGTCATCCGCAGGTCGCGGATCTCGACGACGACGGCGAGCCCGAGGTGCTCGTGGTCGGCTACGACGGCCTCACGCTCGTCGAGCACGACGGCACCGTGACGTACGAAGGCGACCTGCCGAACCTCGTGAACTGGCGACCCGCGGCGATCCACGACACGGACGGCGACGGTGCACCCGAGCTGATGGTCGGCGCCGCGAACAGCTACAGCGTGCTCGAGGCCGACCTCGGCACGAAGTGGACGCAGAGCGTGCTCGACATGACCGGCTTCGCGGCCGGCACCGCGTTCGACTTCCTCGGCGATGCATCCGCCGAAGCGATGTACGCCGACGAGACGACGCTGTTCGTGTTCGACGGCGATGGACAACCGTTGCTCACGACGCCGCGCACCAGCTGGACGCAGGCCGAGAACCCGGTGGTCGCCGATGTCGACGACGACGGCTCCGCGGAGATCGTCGTGGTCAGCAACCTCGGCTATGACCAGGGCGACGCACCGATGGTGCAGGTGATCCGCGACGTGCAAGACCGGTGGATCCAAGCGCGCCGCATCTGGAATCAGCACGCCTACCACGTCACCAACGTGCGCGAGGACGGCACGGTCCCGGCAGTACAGCCGAAGAACTGGCAGTCGCTCAACACGTTCCGCACGCAGGCGCAGATCGCCGCAGGCGGCGGCGTCTGTCGTCCCGCGGGTTGACGCGCGTCACTGCGGCGGACGCGGAGCCGGCACTTCGTTCTTCACGGGCGGCAGCGTCTGCAGATAGGCGAACATCGCCGCGAGATCCTCGTCGGTGTAGTTCGCGACGAGCTTCGCGGGCATCGGCGGGAGGATCGGACGCCCCTTGCCCATGTGTCGTCCGCTGCGGATCGCGTCGATGAACGTCTGCGTCGTCCAACCACCGGTGCCGGTCTCGACGTCGGGCGTGAGGTTCGCGGAGAAGCTCTGGCCCCACGGTCCCGCGAATGCAGTGTTGGTCGCACCGATGAGCACCAGCCACGGACCTTCGGGCAGCTGGGGCGGCGGCGGCATCTGGAAGTCCGCCGGATGACCAGCGAGCAGTCGCGTCATGTCGGGCTCGGGACCGTTCGCGGTCATCACGAAGGGCGTGTGGCAATCGATGCAGAGGCCCGCGTTCACCAGGTACTTGCCGCGCTCGACCTGGCTCTGCGCGCTCGCGTTCGTGGTGTCGGCGGGCTCGCTTGCAGAGCTGCTCCCGCAGCCGATCGCGGTGAGCACGAGGAGGGTGACGAGCATCTTCTTCATGGTGTGTGTTCCTTCGGTATGGGCTACGTGCGCGGAGCAGCGAGCTCCGCAATCCAAGCGCCGACGAGCGTGACCGCTTCGTCGTCGACGACGCGGGTGCCGAGCGGCGGCATCTGGTGAATCGGGTCGCGCGAGCGCATGCGTGCGAAGAGCACGCTGCGCTCGGGATCGCCGGCGACGATGCGATCGCGCTGCGCGAGCTCGGGCGCACCCGGCAGCGGCGCACGACTGTGACGACCGACCGTCGTCGCGATCGCGGACGCGTCGTCGGCGAGGTGGTGCGAGAGATCCATGCCGAGCGACGCGAGCGGACCGTCCTTGCGATGACAGCCGCCGCAGTTGCCGTGCAGATAGCCC
>DASZPU010000890.1:0-2933 GCA_035550195.1 Nannocystaceae bacterium | reverse complement strand
CTGCACGTCTACGAGACCGACTCGCCCGACGAGTTCGAGGTGCACGGCCGTGGCGAGCTGCACCTGTCGGTGCTGATCGAGACGATGCGGCGCGAAGGCTACGAGATGTGCGTCGCGCGACCCAAGGTCATTCTGCGCGAGGAGCACGGCCGCACGCTCGAGCCCTACGAGCGCGTGCTCGTGCAGTGCGACAGCGACTTCGCGGGCGCGATCATCGAGCACATCGGCAAGCACGGCGAGCTGTTGCTGATGGAAGAGGACGGTCCGGGCCGCACGCGCATGGAGTTCCGCGCGCCCACGCGCGCGCTCATCGGCTATCGCTCCGAGTTCCTCACGCAGACCAAGGGCACCGGCATCATCTCGTCGGTGTTCGACAGCTACGGTGCGTTCGGCGGTGTCATCAAGAACCGCAGCACCGGCGTGATGATCGTGCTCGAGCGCGGCGAGACCTCGACGTACTCGCTGCACCGCTTGCAGGATCGCGGCCCGCTCTTCACCGGACCGCAGGCCAAGGTCTACGCCGGGCAGATCGTCGGCATCCACGTGCGCGACACCGACATCATCGTCAACCCGAACATCGCGAAGAAGCTCACCAACATTCGCACCACGGGCCACGACGAGAAGCTCTTCCTCACGCCACCGCGCGTGCTGAGCCTCGAGCAAGCGCTCGCGTTCATCGCGGACGACGAGCTGGTCGAGATCACGCCGAAGAGCCTGCGGCTGCGCAAGCGCCTGCTCGACCACAACGAACGCAAGCGCACCGAGAAGCGCGCGGTCGAGACGGTCGAAGACTGATCGCCTGCGCGTCTCGATCCCCTCGGGCAACGGATCTCGAGCCCGGCGTGGCTTCGCCACGACGGAGCGCGAGCACGACTGATCGCGCCAGGAAGAGCGCCGCAGGGCGCGACCAGAACTAAAAACGCATGCGCATCGCGGTCGGTGCGAGCGAGATGTTCACGCTGCGACGGTCGCCCCGGCGGATGCCGGTCGACACGGCGAAGCCGATCAAGCCGGTCGTCGCGACCGGGATACCCACGCCGAGGATCGCCGCGCTCGCGATCGTGCCCTTGCACTTGCCGCCCACGCAGTCACCCGCGGTGACGCCGACGCCGACCGCACCGCCGATCACCGCTGCGCTGCCGATCGCCCACAGCACGCCGAAGGCGATCTGCGAGCGGCGCAGTCGAGCATCGCGCGTGTCGGCACGATCGTGGGGTCGACACGCGTACGGCGAGTGCGAGGGCGCGCGCACCTGGGGCGCGGGCACCGAAGAAGGTTGGGCAGGGGCGACCTGCGGGTTCGCGGCTGCGAGCAGCCACAGAGCGATGCCGGCTGACGTCATCACGCCTCCAACGACGTTGTAGGCAGTCGGAGCAGGCGCGCCAGTACGTCAGATCGCCACAGCTGCGGCGGCGGTTCGGCCGCGGCGCCGCTACACGCACCACGCATCGCGTGCAGCGAAGCGCAGCGACATGCACGAGAGCGCACCGTCGCCCGCGTGGATCTCCGAGAGCGCGAGCCCGACCGGATTCAGACCACGCGCCGCGAGCAGCTCCGCCGTCCGCGGCGCAGCGTCGGACACGAGCACGCGATCGCCGAACGCGAGCACGTTCGCACCCGCCGCCTCGGGGACGACGACGAGCTCGAGCTCGAGCCGCGCGAGCGCACGCTCGTCGAGACAGCCCGCGTGCACGAGCAGCGTGTGCTCGTCCGCGAGCGAGCACGCCGACTTCAGGTGCAGCCCGTCCTTCACCTCGACGCCGACGACCGCGAGCCCGACTTCGCGCGCGAGCGCAGCGAGCTGTGCCACACCAGCTTCGTTCGTGCGACGCGAGCGGCCGACCACCAACGTGTCGCCGCAGCGCAGCACGTCACCGCCGTCGAGCCGCCCCGGCTCGTGCATCCGCGTGACCGCGACGCGACGGGTGAGCACGGCCGCGATCGAGTCGATCTCGCCGTGCCGTGCCGTCGCGCCGGGCAGGGTGACGAGCGCCCGATCGCCCAGTTGCACCGCGGTGTCCTCGACGAACACCGCGTCGGGGTGATCGATCTCCGCGAGAATTTCGACGGTGATGCCGGCATCGCGAAGTGCCGCCACATAGCCGCGATGCTGCGTCTGCGCGAGCGTGACGTCGATCGGCCGCGGGTCGTGGCGCAGGCACTGCGCGTAACAAGCAGCCGGCGGCCGCACGATCGCGTGCGTCGGCGTGGCGAGGCCTGGCACTGCCCCTTGATACCACGAGAACGCGTTGCCAAGCGGGGGCACGCTGGCCGATGATCTCCGCGCGAGGACGAAGTCGATGACGACATCCAACAAGCCCTCCGGTTCGTCGTTCGGTCGCCGCGGCTTCCTGCGAGGTGGCGTCGGTGCGGCGGCGGTGGTCGGCACGGGCTGTCATCAGCAGCCGCCGATCCACGGCGAGACCGCACCCGAGACCACGCCGCCCGCGTCCACGCCGGTCGAGCGTGTGCGGGTGACGACGACGATCAACGGCACCGCACACGAGCTCGACGTGGGGCCCGACGACGCCGCGCTCGAGGTCGTGCGCGGGCTGGGGCTCACCGGCAGCAAGCACGGCTGTGGTCACGGCGCGTGCGGTGCGTGCACGATGCAGCTCGACGGCACGCCGGTCACGACGTGCATCTTGCCCGCGACTGCGCTCGCGAATCGTAGCGTGCGCACCGTCGAAGCGCTCGCCGCCGAAGGCTTGCATCCGGTGCAGCGCGCGTTCATGGCCGAGGACGCGCTGCAGTGCGGCTACTGCACGCCGGGCTTCGTCGTCGAAGCCGAGGCGTTCTACGAGAAGTGGCGCGCGACCAAGGGCAGCGCCGAGCCCAGTCGGGACGAGGTCGCGGCCGCGCTCGCCGGTCACCTGTGTCGCTGCGGCGCGTATGCATCGATCTATCGCGCGGTGCAGGCCGCGTGCGCCGGC
>DASZPU010000889.1:0-5691 GCA_035550195.1 Nannocystaceae bacterium | reverse complement strand
GGCGATGAGGCTCTCGAACTTCGCGCGCGAGAGCTTGATCTGCATGTGCTTCGGACCGCTCGCATCGGCGGTCAAGAACGGCAGATTGATCTCGGTTTCCGGCGACTGCGACAGCTCGATCTTCGCCTTCTCGGCGGCGTCCTTCAGACGCTGCATCACGAGCTTGTCGTTGCCGACGTCGATGCCGGTGTCCTTGCGGAACTCCTCGAGCAGCCAACGCATCACGCGCTCGTCGAAGTCGTCGCCACCGAGCATCGTGTCGCCGTTGGTCGACACCACGCCGACGACGCTCTCGGCCACTTCGAGCACCGAGATGTCGAACGTGCCACCGCCGAGGTCGTAGACCGCGATGACCTTCTCCTTGTCGGTGCCCTTGTCGAGGCCGTACGCGAGCGCGGCCGCGGTGGGCTCGTTGACGATGCGCTTGACGTCGAGCCCCGCGATGCGACCGGCATCCTTGGTGGCCTGTCGCTGCGCATCGTTGAAGTACGCCGGCACCGTGATGACCGCCGCGTTGACGGCCTCGCCGAGATAGTCCTCGGCGGCCTTCTTCAGCTTCATCAGCACGCGCGCGCTGATCTCCGGCGGCGGATAGGCCTTGCCGCGCACCTCGATGTGCGCGTCACCATTGGGCGCGCGCACGACCTTGAACGGCATGCGCTTGCGCTCGGTCTCCACCTCGTCGAAGCGACGACCGATGAGTCGCTTCGCGGAGAAGATCGTGTTCTCCGGGTTCGTGATCGCCTGACGTCGCGCTTGCTGACCGACCAGCACGTTGCCGCTCTGCTCGAACGCCACCACCGATGGCGTGGTGCGGCCACCTTCCTCGTTCGCGATGATCTTGGGCTCGCTGCCCTCCATCACCGCGACGCACGAGTTGGTGGTGCCGAGGTCGATTCCGATGATCTTCGCCATGTCGCTGGTCGAGCCTTTCTGATCGCGCGCGCGTTGTCGGGGCGGGGCCGGCCAGGGCGGCCCGCGAGGGGGGCATAGGCGCCCGTCGCAAAACTAAGCCCCGGAACGGGTGTGTCAAGCGCCGCCGGTCGCGATCGGAGATCGGCCCACAACCCGCACCCAAGGCCCAAGGCAGGCAGCGCGGGGCGAACCCTGGGTTCAGGCCGACGCAGCCGCCTCGGGCTTGCGGACCGCGGGCTGCTCGTCGTCGGCGAGGACCGAACGCAGGACATCCTGCACCGTGCGCACGTAGACGATGTCCATCTCCTGCCGGATTTCCTCCGGCACGTCGACGACGTCCTTCTCGTTGCGCTCGGGCAAGACGATGCGCTTGATGCCGGCGCGGTGCGCCGCGAGCATCTTCTCTTTGATGCCGCCGACCGGTAGCACGAGCCCACGCAGCGTGATCTCGCCGGTCATCGCGACGTCGGCGCGCACGCACGTGCGTCGGATCAGCGAGACGAGCGCCGCGAGCATCGCGGTGCCGGCCGATGGACCATCCTTGGGGATGGCGCCCGCGGGCACGTGCACATGGATGTCGTGGCCTTCCATCGACGCCTTGTCGATGCCGAGCTCGTCGAGGTGGCTCTTCACGTAGCTGAGTGCCGCCTGCGCCGATTCCTTCATCACGTCGCCGAGCTGACCGGTGAGCATCAAGCCGCCCTTGCCCGGCATGCGCGAGGCTTCGACGAACATGATCTCGCCACCGACCGGCGTCCACGCGAGCCCGGTCGCGACGCCGGGCTCGGAGGTGCGCTCGGACATCTCGGGCATGTACTTCTGCGGGCCGAGGTACTCCGGCACGTGCTTCTGCTCGACGGTGAACGACTTCACCGTCTCGTCCTCGACGAACTTCACCGCGATGCCGCGGATGACCGCGGACACTTCGCGCTCGAGGTTGCGTACGCCGGCCTCGCGCGTGTAGCTGTCGATGAGCTCGAAGACCGCGTCCTCGGTGAACTCGACCTTGATGTCGTGGGTCTCGAGGCCGTGCTCGCCGATCTGCTTCGGGATGAGGAAGCGCCGCGCGATCGCCAGCTTCTCCTGGCGCGTGTAGCCGGGCAGCTCGAGGATCTCGAGACGATCCTTGAGCGCCGGCGGCACCGGCTCGAGGTAGTTCGACGTGGCGATGAACATCACCTTCGAGAGATCGAACGTGACCTCGAGATAGTGATCGCTGAAGGTGTGGTTCTGCTCGGGGTCGAGCACCTCGAGCAACGCCGAGGCCGGATCGCCGCGGAAGTCGTGCCCGAGCTTGTCGATCTCGTCGAGCATGATGACGGGGTTGTTGGTGCCCGCCTTCTTCAAGCCTTGGATGATGCGGCCCGGCAGCGAGCCGACGTAGGTGCGTCGGTGGCCGCGGATCTCGGCCTCGTCGCGCACGCCACCGAGGCTGATGCGCACGAACTTGCGACCGATCGCGCGCGCGATGCTCTTGCCGAGCGAGGTCTTGCCCACGCCCGGTGGGCCGAGCAAGCAGAGGATCGGCCCCTTCTTGCTGGCGTTGAGCTTGAGCACCGCCATGTACTCGAGGATGCGCTTCTTGACCTTCTCGAGATCGTAGTGGTCCTCGTCGAGGACGCTGCGCACCGTCTTGATGTCGATCTGATCTTCGGTGGAGCGCGACCACGGCAGCTCGACGAGCCACTCGAGATACGTGCGCGTCACCGTGTACTCGGCCGAGGACGGCTGCATCTGCTTGAGGCGATCGAGCTGCTTGAGCGCGACCTTCTCGGCCTCCTCGGGCATCTTCGCTTCGGCGATCTTCTTCTGGAACTCTTCGATGTCGCCGCTCTCGTCGTCGATCTCGCCGAGCTCGCCCTTGATCGCCTTCAGCTGCTGGCGCAGCACGTACTCGCGCTGGCTGTGGCCCATCTCTTCTTGGACCTGCGAGTTGATGCGCTCGCGGACCTTCAGGATCTCGAGCTGACGCGTGAGCAGCGTCAGCACCTTGCGCAGACGCTCGAGCACGTCGATGGCCTCGAGCACCTCCTGCTTCTCCGCAGGCTCGATGTCGAGGTTGCTGATCACCATGTCGGCGACCTGCCCGGGATCGCTGGTGCTGTCGAGCAGCGCCGCGGCTTCACGCGGCAGCTCGGGCACGAGGGAGATGAGCTTGCGCGCCGTCTCCTTGATGTTGAGCACCAGCGCTTCGGCTTCGACATCGAGGCGCGGCGAGATCTGATCCTTCAGCTCGCTGACCTTCGCCTGGATGAACGGATCGTGTCCGGTGATCTCGTCGATGCGGATGCGCATCACGCCCTGCAAGATCACGCTGTAGTTGTCGCGCGCGAGCTTGATGACCTTGAGGATGCGCGCGGCACACCCGACGCGATGGATGTCTTCCTCGCTGGGGTCCTCGACGCGCGCTTCCTTCTGCGTGACGATGCCGATGATCGGCCGCTCGTGGGCGATCGCTTCCTCGACCAACTTCACCGACTTGGGGCGGCCGACGTCGATCGGGATGATCGCGCCAGGGAACAGCACCGAGTTGCGCAGGGGCAGCAGAGAAACGACGTCGGGCAGCTCCTGCGGTTCGTCGGTGGGCTGTTGGTCCATGCTTTGATCCGGCGCAACCGTATCATCGGCGGGGGGGCTGTCAACCGGGGAGCGGTGGCCGAATTCGGGCTCGCGGAGGCGGGTTGCAGACTGTTAGGCTCGCAGCGTGGCGCTCTGCCTGCTCGTCGTCGCCGGCCCCGACCTCGGGCGACGCATCGCGCTGCAACATGCAGCGATCACCGTCGGTCGCGGGCAGACCGAAGCGCTCAAGCTCGCGGACACCGCGGTCTCGCGTCATCACCTGACCCTTCGGCTAGGCGACGACGGCCGCGTGATCGTCGACGAGGTCGCGGGCGTGAACCCGGTGTGGACGCTGGTCGACGGTCAGCGCGTCACGGTGCAGCGCGGATTCTCGCTCGCGCTCGGGGGCACGCTCACGCTCGGTAGCACGACGTTACAGCTCGCCGAAGACGCGCCGACTCCGGCGCAGAAGCTCGGGCGCAGCACCGTCGAGATCGATGCGAAGCTGGTCGACGAGCCCGCCGCGCCCACGCGGCTGTCGGCGCTCGCAGCGTTGGGCGACAAGCTCGCGCGTTGCGGATCGTTGCAGGCGGTGCTGCGCGAGGCCACCGCGTGGGCGGTGTCGGCGTTGCCGGCCACGCGTGCGCTGCTCTTGTCGCCCGACGGCAGCGACATCTTGTCGAGCGCATCGGATGGAGCGGTCGGCGATCTCGCGATGTCGCGTGCGCTGCTCGATCGCGTGCGCAACGAGAGGCGCGCGTTCCTGGTGCGCGACGTGCAGGCCGAGCCCGACCTCGCGGATCGCAAGAGCGTGCTCGTGCGCGGCATCGCCGGCGCGATGGCGGCTCCGGCCAGCAACCTCGTCTTCTACGTCGAGTGGGGCACCGCCCAATCGGCGATCGGCAAGTACGACGAGGAGGCGCTGCTCCTGCTCGTGTGCGCCGCGCATCTCGTTTCCGCGCTCGGCGAGAGCGCGAGCGAGCGCTCCCAATTGAAGGCGGCGGCGTCCGCCCGCGGGGCCGCGCCGAAATCGGTCCCGCGGATGATCGGGCGATCGGCGGCGATGCAGAAGCTGCAGGTGTTCATCGAGCGCGTCGCCGCGACGCCGGCCACCGTGCTCATCCGCGGCGAGAGCGGCACGGGCAAGGAGCTGGCCGCCGCCATCCTTCATGGACTGTCGCCGGTGGCGAGCGGGCCGTTCGTCGCGATCAATTGCGCGGCGATCCCCGAGTCGTTGCTCGAGAGCGAGCTGTTCGGCCACGAGAAGGGTGCGTTCACCGGTGCGATCGCGACGCACGAAGGCGTGTTCACGCGCGCCGACGGCGGCACGCTCTTCCTCGACGAGATCGGCGAGATGAGCCTGCCCACGCAGGCTCGCATGCTGCGCGTGCTCGAGACGCGCACGTTCACGCGCGTCGGTGGCACGCGCGAGCTCTCGGTCACCGTGCGGCTCATCGCGGCGACACATCGCGACCTCAAGGCGATGGTCGAGGCCGGTCGCTTCCGCGAAGACCTCTTGTATCGGCTCAGCGTGATCCAGACCGAGCTGCCGCCGCTGCGCGATCGACCCGACGATCTCGATCAGCTCGTGCGCCACTTCGCCGCCGGCTTCGGTGGCGAGATCGGGCGTCGCTTCGAGCGTGTCACGCCCGAAGCGCTCGACGTGCTGATGCGCTATCGCTGGCCGGGCAACGTCCGCGAGCTGCGCAACGTGGTCGAGCGCCTGGTCATCCTGACGCCGGACGAGACCATCGACGAAGCCGACGTGCGGACGTGTCTCGGCGGCGGCGCCGCCCCCCAGGGCGCGCTCTATCGGCCGGGCGTTCCGTTTCGCGTCCTCGCCGAGGAAGCCGAGCGCGCGATCCTCGAGCAGGCGCTGGCGCACCACGGCTCCCAGATGGCGGCGACGGCGCGCGCGCTCGGGCTCGAGCGCAGCCACCTCTACAAGAAGTGCCGTGCACTCGGGATGCGCGGGGCCGAGAAGAGCGAAGCCGACGACGAAGGCTGAGGCGCCGCGCGCGAGCCGCTACTCCTCGTCCTCCGGCGGTGGCGAGCGGGTCTTCGAGCCGGGCTGTGGCGCCCCGGCGGGCGGCACCCTCACGCGCGACCCCATCTCCCGCGCCTTTGCGGCGAGCTCGGGGTGGCCGACCTTCTCGTAGCCCTTCTCGGGCTCCGCGTAGATCTCTCGCGCGCGCTCGGGCTTCGGTCCGGCGATGA
>DASZPU010000888.1:0-2440 GCA_035550195.1 Nannocystaceae bacterium | reverse complement strand
GGCATCGTGCCCACGTCGAACACCGCACCGGTGTCGTGCGCGTCGTCGCCGTCGTCGGTGGGCGCGGCCGTGCTGCCGCTTTCGATCGCACCGCTGTTGCTCGCGTCGGCGCTGCTGCTGTCGTCCGCAGCGACCGTGCTCGCGACGCCACCGTCTACGGGATCCTCGTCGCGCACGTCGCCGCACGCGCACGCGAACAAGCACAACGACAACCGGTACCTTCGCATCGCTCGATCTCCGTTTCAGCCCGGGGGCACGAAATCGCTGCACGCCTGCACGACCACGTCGATCGCTTCCGCGAACGGCACCGCGTAGTCGGGCTCGCAGATCCCACCGACGAAGCCGTGATCGCCGAAGCGCTGTGCGAAGTCGACGAGGTGCACGCCGTCGTGGCCGACGTCGGCGGGCGGGCAGGGGCCGTCGGCGAAGTGCGTGAGCACGACGACCGCGACGTTGCTCGCGAGCCCGCCCTTGGCCGCGACCACCGCGTCGTACCAACTCTGTGGCGTGCCGAGCGAGCCGTCGCCCTCGGGATCGTCGGGGCCGTCGTATTCGTCGGTGATGACGAGCACGACCAGCCGCGCGTCGTCGCGGATGAAGCCGGCGTTGCACGGATGCGTGCCCGGCGTGGCGTCGCGCATCGCGTCGACGACCGCGTTCATCGGGCGCTCGATCGGGTCGCCGCCGGTGCCCACACGCGCTGCGCATGCGAAGCGCTCGCCGAGATCGTCGGCCTCGGTCATGTAGTTGTGGCCCTCGGCATACGGACCGCAGGTCGCGTTGCTCGAGGCCTCGCCGCCGGTGCGCACGATCGACGAGCCGATCCACGTGCACTCCGGCGTGTTGTAGACGTAGCTGTCCGAGGTGGTCACCGCGACGTGCACGCCGTCGACGGTCGCGAGCGCGTCTTCGATGCCGGCGATGAAGCCGGGGAAGCTGGCCACCAGCGCCTGCTGATAGGGATCCATGCTGCCGGAGTCGTCGACCACGAAGAGGAAGTCGATCGCACGACAGGCCAACGGTGCGCCGCCGAGATCGGAGTGGCTCGCGACGTCGAGCACGACCGTGCCGTCGTCTTCGCTGCTGCTCGACTCCGAGCTCGTGCTGCTCGTCGAGCTCGAGGTGGAGGTCGTGCTCACGGTCGCGGCGTCGCCGGCGTCGCTGCCCAGCTCGAGATCGTCGGCGGGCGTGCGCGCGCACGCCGATGCGAGCGCGAACGCTGCGACGACGCGCGCGGGCACGACGGATCCGACGCGTGCCGGAACGGCCGCGAGCGAAGGCGAGCAGTGCATGCGCACAGGCCCTGTTGCGCGGCAGGTCGCCTCGGTTAGCGGTGCCCCACAATTTTTTTTGGTCGCGCCGTCCGGCGCTCTTCCTGGCGCGACCGGTCTTGCTCGCTGTCCGCCGTGGCAAAGCCACGTCGGGCTCGAGTTTTTTCTGTCGCGCCGCCGCGCGGTGCACTGCTAGCGTGATGGCGTGGAAGGTGTGCACGCGACGCACGGGGCGGTGACCCGCCGCGATCCCGCGGATGTCGCGACGCCGGCGGCCGGGGCCGACGAGCCCAGCGCGGTCTTCGACGAGGTGCATCGCCGGCTGTTCGCAGAGCGCGAGCTCGACGTCACGGTCGGCCGCTATCGCTTGCTGCATCCGATCGGGGGTGGTGGCTTCGGGTGCGTCTTCCGGGCCCACGACCCCGAGCTCGATCGTCTGGTCGCCATCAAGCTGTTGCGCCGCGATCGCGGTGACGATGCCGACCTGTTGCAGGAAGCGCGGGCGCTCGCGCGCTTCCGTCATCCCAACGTGGTGTCGGTGTTCGACGTCGGGCACTACGATCTCCGCGAAGCCGTCGCGGCCGGGCTCGACACGCGGCTGTCCGAGCGCGGCGTGTTCGTGGTGATGGAGCTCGTGCCGGGCGAAGCGTTGTCGAGCTGGCTCGACGAGCGCCGGAGTTGGCGACGCGTGCTCGCGGCCTTCGATCAAGCTGCGGCCGGGCTCGCGGCCGCGCACGCGATCGGCCTCGTCCATCGCGACGTGAAGCCCGGCAACATCCTCATCGAGCCCGATGGTCACGTGCGCGTCACCGACTTCGGGCTCGCGCGCGGTGTCCCGGTGGAGCAGGGCGACGGCGTCGCCGGCACGCCGGCCTTCATGGCGCCCGAGCAGCTCGACGGGCACGCCGATGCGCGCGCGGATCAGTACGGTCTGTGCGTTGCGCTCTACCTCGCACTCGCGGGGCACATGCCGTTCACCGGCGACGCGCCCGAAGCGATGCGCACGGCGAAGTACGCCGGCGCGCTGGTCACCCGTGCCGCGCCGCAGGGCGTGCCGCGACGGATCTGGGACGCGGTGTTGCGCGGGCTCTCGCCGCGCGCGGAAGATCGTTTCGCGGATCTGCATGCGCTGCGCGAGGCGATCGATCCGTCGCGCAGCGATCGGCGAC
>DASZPU010000887.1:0-5390 GCA_035550195.1 Nannocystaceae bacterium | reverse complement strand
GAAGGCCTTCGCGTGACGCTCGCGCAGCGTCGCGAGCACGTCGACCGCACGCTGCCAGCGCAGGCTCGACATCGCCGCGACGAGCTCGTCCTTGTCGAGCTTGCCGGCCCGCGGCACCGACGCGAGATCGGCGACCGCCGCCACCATCGCGACCAGCGACTCGGGTGCGGCGACGAGCGCGTCGTGCATCGACGACAAGAGCTCCTCCGCGGTCTCGATGTCGATGCGTCGCACGCCCGCCGGCGTCGGCAGCTGCACCGGCCCCGCGATCAGCGTGACGTCGGCCCCGCGCGCCGCGGCCTCGGCCGCGATCGCGAAGCCCATCGCGCCCGTCGAGGCGTTGCTGACGAAGCGCACCGGATCGAGATACGCGCGCGTCGGCCCGGCCGACACCAGCACCTTGCGCCCGCGCCACGTGGCGCCGCCCGTCGCGAGCGCGATCGCTGCATCGACGATCACCGCGGGATCGATCATGCGCCCGGCCCCGATCCATCCGCACGCGAGCTCGCCACGATCGGGCCCGACGAACTCCGCCCCGCGCGACTGCAAGGTCGCGAGGTTCGCGACGGTCGCGGGGTGCTGCCACATGTTGGTGTTCATCGCGGGTGCGAACAGCACCTTTGCGCGCGTGGCCAGCAAGCACACGGTGACGAGATCATCGGCGAGGCCCGCAGCCGCGCGCGCGAGCACGTCGGCCGTGGCCGGAGCGACCACGACGAGATCGGGCCAGTCGGCGAGCTCGATGTGCCCGACCTTGCCCTCTTCGGCGATGTCGAGGATCGCCGAGCGCACCGGATGCTTGCTCACCGTGGCGAGCGAGAGCTCGCTGACGAAGGCCTTGGCAGCCGGCGTGAGCGCGACCTTGACCTCGTGCCCCGCGGCGATGAACGCCCGCACGATCTCGGGCGCCTTGTAGGCCGCGATGCCCCCGCTCACGCAGAGCAGGATCTTCACGGGTGGTCTCCGAGCGCGACCGTGCCGTCGACCTCGATGCCGAAGCCGCCGAGCCCGATGATCTTGCGCGGGTTGTCGGTGATGACGCGGATGCGTCGCAGCCCGAGTCGCGCGAGCACCTGGGCGCCGAGCCCGAACTGACGGAAGCCGTGCTCGGCCGGTCGCGTTCGCGGACGCGCGCGTGCCGAGGGCTCGTGCCCGAGCATGCGATCGACTTCGTCGCCGCCCTTCGCGAGCACGTACAGGAACACGCCACGGCCCGCGGCGTCGATGATGCGCAGCGCCGCACGCAGGCGTCGCCCCGAGTCTTCGCCGAAGCCGAAGACATCGCCGAGCACGCTCGCTCGTTGCGCGCGCACGAGCACCGACTCGTCGCCGGCGAGCTCGCCCTTGCAGATCGCGAGGTAGTAGACGTTGGGCTGCACGTTCGAGCGGAACGTCCGCACCGTCCACCCCGACGCTTCGGACAAGCCCAGCGCGCTCGAGGCCAATGGTGCGTGCGCGACCTCCTCGACCAGCGTCTCGCGCTGCAGGCGATGCTCGATGAGATCGGCGATGGTCGCGATCGGCAGCTCGTGACGACGGGCGAACTGCTCGAGCTCGTCCATGCGCGCCATCTCGCCGTCGTCGCGCATGATCTCGCAGATGACACCGGCGGGCACGAGCCCGGACAGCCGTGCGAGATCGACCGCGCCTTCGGTGTGACCGGAGCGCACGAGCACCCCGCCCGACTGCGCGCGCAGCGGGAAGACGTGGCCGGGGCTCACGATGTCTTCCGGGCCGCAGCGCTCGTCGACCGCGACGCGGATCGTCTCCGCACGATCGCGCGCGCTGATGCCGGTGGACACGCCGCGGCGTGCTTCGATCGACACCGTGAACGCGGTGCCCATGTCGCCGGGATCGGTCGGCACCATCATCGGCAGGCGCAGCTGCTCGACGCGCTCGGGCGTGAGCGCGAGGCACACGAGCCCGCGCCCGTGCTTGCACATGAAGTTGACGTGCTCGGCGCGACAGTGCTGCGCCGCGACCACAAGGTCGCCTTCGTTCTCGCGATCCTCGTCGTCGACCAGCACGATCATGCGGCCCGCGGCGAACGCCGCGAGCACCTCTTCGATGCGCGAGTGCGTCACTGCGCACCTCCATGGGGATCGTCGCCGCTGACGAAGCCGGCGTCGGCGAGGGTCTGCCAGGTGACGCCGCTCGGCGTCGGTGCGCGGGCTTCGAGCAGCCGCGCGACATAGCGCGCGAGCATGTCGGCCTCGAGGTTCACCGCGTCGCCCGCGCTGAGCTGGCCGAGCGTCGTGACCGACAGCGTGTGGGGAATGACCATGATCATCGCGCCGCGCTCGTCGACTGCGGCGATGGTGAGGCTCGTGCCTTCGACCGCGAGCGAGCCACGCGGTGCACACAGGCGCAGCAGATCGGCGGGCACGTCGATCCACAGCTCGCAGGCGCCGCTTTTCGGCGTCGCGCTGCGCACGGTGCCGAGGCCGTCGACGTGGCCGAAGACGAAGTGACCGCCGAGCGCATCACCGACGCGCAGCGACGGCTCGAGGTTCAGCGCGTCGCCTCTGCCGAGCTTGCCGAGCGTGGTGCGGCGCAGCGTCTCGAAGCCGGCCTGCACGACGAAGCGGCCGGCGTCGGCTTCGACGACGGTGAGGCAGACGCCTGCACAACACACGCTGGCGCCGGTTTCGAGATCGCGGGACTCGAGGTCGCAGGCGATCGTGATGCGGCGGAGGTCGGCGTGATCCTCGAGGGCGGCGACTTTGCCGATCGTGCGGACGAGGCCGGTGAACATCCGCGGTGGTTGTACCGCAGTTGGTACGGGGGGACCACGTCGGGCGGTACGACCACGTTCACGTTCACGTCCACGACTACGACCACGTCTACGTCGACGTCCGCGACGGCGGCGGAGGGGCCGCTTCGCGGTGGGTGAGCGGGATGCATTCGATCCGCTCGTCGTCGCCCAGTGAGCGGCGCGCGATGATCTGCACGCGCGGTGCTTGTTTCATGCGCTCGAAGCCGAGCGCGCCGAGTAGGCCGGGGCCGTCGCCGAGCAACAGCGGGGCTTGGTAGAGCACCAAGCGCTGCCACAGCTGCGCGGCTACGAATGCGCCGTGGACCTCGCCGCCGCCCTCGACGAGCAGCGAACGGATCTCGCGGCGACCGAGCTCGCGCAGTGCTGCACGCACGTCGACGTGGCCGTTGCGATCGGTCGCGATCGCGATCGGCTCGGCACCCGTTGCCCGCACGCGGCGTAGCGCGGCGGCGCCGACCTTCGATCCGTGCAGGACGAGCGTGCCTTCGCGCAGCGCGTTGCGGGGGCCGACGCCGGGCGCGACACAGCGCAACCGAGTGTCGAGCACGACGACGAGCGGCGAGACCCCGCGAACGAGTCGCACGTCGAGCGCCGGATCGTCGGCGAGCAGCGTGCCCACGCCGACCGCGATCGCATGATGCTCGGCGCGTAGGCGATGCGCGTCGGTGCGTGCCTTCGTGCCGGTGATCCACTTGCTCTCGCCGCTGCGCACCGCGAGCCGCCCGTCGAGCCCGATCGCGGCCTTCAGCGTCACGAACGGGGTGCCGTGCGCGACGTGGTGCAGGTAGTGCGCGTGCACGCGCGACGCATCCTCGGCGCCGACGCCTTCGACCACCTGCACGCCTGCGCGCTGCAGCTTCGCGATGCCGCGGCCGGCCGCATGCTTCGCGGGATCGCGGATCGCCAGCACCACCTTCGCGATGCCGGCCGCGATGATCGCGTCCGTGCACGGCCCGGTGCGCCCGGTGTGCGAGCACGGCTCGAGCGTCACGAACAGCGTGGCACCGCGCGCGCGCGCACCGGCCTTCGCGAGCGCGCGCACCTCCGCGTGCGCACCTCCGGTGGCTGCGCTGTGCGCCGCACCGACGATCTCGCCGCGCGCCACGATCACCGCGCCCACGCACGGATTCGGATACGTCGAGCCGGTGCCGCGCCGCGCCCACGCGAGCGCGCGCGCCATCATCGACGCGTCACTCGCTCTCGTCACGCCCGGGCTCCCGCGCGCGCGGCTCGGCCGGCACCCGGGCCTCGCGGCTCGCACTCTCGGCGCGCTCGGCCGCCGCTTCGAACAGCGTGCGCTGCCCGACCGGATCGACGCGCTCGGCCTTCTCCATCTCGTGCAACAGGTGCTCGAACTCGAGGACGCTCTCGAAGCTGCGATACACCGACACGAAGCGCACGTACGCCACCTCGTCGACCTCGTGCAGGTAGTGCATCGCCCGCTCGCCGATCTCGGCGGCATGGATCTCGCGATCGCCCCGCGTGAACGCCCAGCGCTCGATCTCCGCGACGATCGCATCGAGCTGATCGGGCTTCACCGGCCGCTTGCGACATGCGGCCTTCAATCCGCCGAGCAGCTTGTGGCGATCGAACGGCTGGCGCCCGCCGTTGCGCTTCATGACGACCGGCAGGTTCTCTTCGATGCGCTCGAACGTGGTGAAGCGATGCCCGCACCCCTCGCACTGCCGACGTCGCCGGATCGACGTCGCATCGCGACCGTCCCGTGAGTCGAGCACCTTCGTGTTGGGGTTGCGACAGACCGGGCAGCGCATGGCGCCTCATCGAAGCGCGTCGATCTTGCCCACCCGTCGCGCGTGCCGTCCACCCTCGAAGCTCGCGGCCAGGAACGCCTTCAGACACGTGGTGGCGAGCCCGATCGCGATCACGCGGCCGCCCATGCAAAGGACGTTGGCGTCGTTGTGCCGGCGCGCCATCTCGGCGCTGTACGGCTCGGTGACCATCGCGGCCCGGATGCCGTGGATCTTGTTGGCCGACATCGCGACACCCTGCCCGCTGCCGCAGAGCAACACGCCGAGGCTGCCGGCGTCGCCGAGCACGCGCGCGCACAACGTCGTCGCGATGTCGGGGTAATCGACCGACTGCGACTCGTCGAGCGGGCCCTCTTCGCTCGCCACCTCGTGGCCCAGCTCGCGCGCGACGTCCACGAGCTGCTTGCGCAGCGTCACTGCACCGTGGTCGCTGCCGAAGTGCAGGCGCATGACGATCACGACACGCGACGCAGCACGAGCGCCGCGTTGGTGCCTCCGAAGCCGAAGCTGTTGCTCATCGCGTACTCGACGGAGACCCGCCGCGCCTCGTGGGGTACGTAGTCGAGGTCGCACTCGGGATCGGGATCGTCGAGGTTGATGGTGGGCGGCAGGATGCCGTCGCGCAGCGCGAGCGCACTGATCGCGGCCGGCGGGCTCGAGGCCGCGCCGAGCAGGTGCCCGTGCATCGACTTCGTCGACGAGACGGCCAGCTTCTTCGCGTGGTCGGTGAAGACCCGCTTGATCGCCATGGTCTCGAGCTTGTCGTTGAGCTCGGTCGACGTGCCGTGGGCGTTGATGTAGCTCAGGCGGCTCGGGTCGAGTTCGCCGTCCTTGAGCGCCACCTG
>DASZPU010000886.1:0-3775 GCA_035550195.1 Nannocystaceae bacterium | reverse complement strand
GATCATCCGCTGGATCTCCTCTTCGGTGAGGCCCGACGAGGACGTGATGCGCACGCTCTGCTGCTTGCCCGTCCCGAGGTCGCGCGCGGTGACGTGGACGATGCCGTTCGCGTCGATGTCGAACGTGACCTCGATCTGCGGCATGCCGCGCGGTGCGGGCGGGAGACCTTCCAGCCCGAACTTCGCGAGCGTGCGGTTGTCGCCCGCCATCTTGCGCTCGCCTTGCAGCACGTGCACTTCGACGCTGGGCTGACCATCCGCCGCGGTCGAGAACACCTCCGACTTGCGCGTTGGGATGGTGGTGTTGCGCGGGATGAGCACCGTCATCACGCCGCCGAGCGTCTCGATGCCGAGCGAGAGCGGCGTGACGTCGACGAGCACCATGTCGGAGACCTCACCGGTGAGCACGCCGGCCTGCACCGCAGCACCGAGCGCGACCACTTCGTCGGGGTTGACGCTCTTGTTGGGCGCCTTGCCGAAGAGCTCCTCCACCTTCTTCTGCACGAGCGGCACGCGCGTCGAACCGCCCACGAGCAGCACCTCGTCGATCTCGGACACCTTCTTGCCCGCGTCCGCGAGCGCACGCTTGCACGGCCCGATCGACTTCTCGACGAGGTCGGCGATCAGCGACTCGAGCTTGGCGCGCGAGAGCTTGATCTGCATGTGCTTCGGGCCGCTCGCGTCGGCGGTGAGGAACGGGAGGTTGATCTCCGTCTCGCTGCCGAGCGACAGCTCGATCTTCGCCTTCTCGGCCGCGTCGCGCAGACGCTGCAGCACGAGGCGATCCTTCGCCACGTTCATCCCGGTGTCCTTCTCGAACTCGGCGAGCAACCAGTCGACGATGCGTTGATCGAAGTCGTCGCCACCCAGGTGGGTGTCGCCACCGGTCGAGAGCACCTCGACGACGTCGTGCGCGACCTCGAGGATCGAGATGTCGAAGGTACCGCCGCCGAGGTCGTAGACCGCGACCAGCCGCTCCTTCTCGTCCTTGCGGCCGTGGGCATAGGCGAGCGCGGCCGCGGTGGGCTCGTTGACGATGCGCAGCACCTCGAGGCCCGCGATGCGACCCGCGTCCTTGGTGGCCTGTCGCTGCGCGTCGTTGAAGTACGCGGGCACGGTGATGACGGCCTTGGTGACCGATCCACCGAGGTAGTCCTCGGCGGCCTTCTTCAGCTTGCCGAGCACGCGCGCGCTGATCTCCTCGGGCGAGTAGGCCTTGTCGCGCAGCTTCATCTCGACGCCGCCGCTCTTGCTCGCGCGCGCTTCGAAGCCCACGCGCTTCGCCTCTTCACCGACTTCGTCGAAGCGACGACCGATGAAGCGCTTGGCCGAGAAGACCGTGTTCTGCGGGTTGGTGATCGCTTGTCGGCGCGCTTGCTGACCGACGAGCACGTTGCCACTTTGCTCGATCGCGACCACGCTCGGCGTGGTGCGACCACCTTCGTCGTTGGCGATGACCTTGGGCTCGCCGTCTTCCATCACGGCCACGACCGAGTTGGTGGTGCCGAGATCGATACCGATGACCTTGGACATGGAAATCTCTCCTGTGGGGGCGGTGCGCTGCGCCATTCCCGGGGGTGGCTGCAGCGATGCATTGCCATCGTCGGTGGAGCTCACGTCACGCATGCTCGCGTGGGCGCGCTCACGACCGAACGTCCGGGTCGGAGGTCAAGCTAAGAACCTCGCGCGCGCTGTCAACCTCGCGACGCTGTTAGGATCGCGTCGTGGTGGACCGCAGCTTCTTCGCGCTCGCGCTGATCTTGCCGGCCTGTGGCAGCGACACCACCGCAAGCGGCAGTAGTGGCGGGAGCGAGACCTCGGCGGCGAGCACGTCGAGCGCGGCCACGACCACTTCGAGCACCACGATGGCGACGAGCGGCGCGCCGTCGACGGGCGCCGTCGACGACGAGTCGAGCTCGAGCGCGGCGGCCAGCGAGAGCTCGAGCAGCGGTGGCGACGTCGAGCCCGGCGAAACGCTCGAGGTGCGCTTCCTCGGCGTCGGCGGCTTCGCGCTTCGTCACGGCGAGGATCTCGTGCTCACGGCCCCGCTCTACTCGAATCCCGGCGTGCTCGAGGTGCAGTTCGGCAGCATCGCGCCCGACCCGGCGCGCATCGATGCGTTCCTCGATCCGATGTTCGTGCAAGATGCGGCGGCGATCCTCTCCGGGCACGCGCACTACGATCATCTGCTCGACGTGCCGTACGTGTGGAGCAAGACCGATCACGCGCTCGTGCTCGCGAACGCGGACGCGGCCAAGCTGCTCGAGGCCGAAGGCATGCCGGCGGATGCGATCGTCGCGCTCGACGATCCCGAGCTCGCGTGGGTCGACAGCCGCAACTGCCCCGATCCCGATCCGTGCACCGGGCTGCCCGCGGGCAACGAAGGCGCGTGGCTCGAGCTGCCGCAGTCGCACGTGCGCGTGCGTGCGCTGTGCTCGTCGCATCCCGCCCAGGTGTTCGGCGTGATCCACTTCGGTGAAGGTTGCGTCGACGGCGAGCCCACGGAGCCGCCGCCGTCGGCCGGCGACTGGAAGGAAGGCCAGACGCTCGCGTACCTGATCGACTTCCTCGATCCGCGCAGCGGTGCGCCGATCTTTCGCGTGTACGCCCAGGACGCGCCCACCGACGCGCCGATCGGACATCCGGTGCCCGAGTTGCTCGACGAGAAGCGTGTCGATCTCGCGCTGCTCAACGTCGGCAGCTGGGAGAACGTCACGGATCATCCCGGCGCGATCATCTCGGCGATGCAGCCGCGCTACGTGATCGGTGGACACTGGGAGGATTTCTTCCGCCCGCAGGACGAGCCGCTGATGGAGATCCCGTTCGCGGCACCGGCGGCGGACTTCGATGCGGCGGCGATCGCAGCGCTCGGCGACGCGACCGAGCCCGCGGTGATCGTCGACGGGCGCGCACAGGCCTCGCGCTACTTCCGGGTCGCACCCGGCACCGACTTCGAGCTGGCTGCGCGTTGACGCGACCGCGGCAAACGTGGTGAGCTGATGGGCATGTGGATCCCACTCATTCCGCTCGCAGGCGCGCTCGTGCAGGCCGTGCAGACTGCGGTCGAGCTCGTTCGGTTGGATGACGGCGGTCGTCGTCGTCGTCCCCGCAAGCCCCGTCGTCCCCGCAAGCCCCGTCGTCCTCGCAAGCCGCGCGAGTGACCGACTTCGTCTTCGCGACGTGTCTGCCGGGATCGAAGGCGTGGCTGCAGCGCGAGCTCGCGCGCACCCGCCCCGATCTGCGACCTGCGTGGTCGCGGCCCGGCGTCATGACCTTTCGTAGCGATGCAGAGCTCGCCGATCCCGAGCCGCGCGCCGTGTTCGCGCGCGCGCACGGTCGCTCATTGGGCTTCGCGAAGTCCACCGCGGAGATCGTCGAGCTGGCCCGACCGATCGACGCGCCGCTGCGCGTGCACGTGTTCGCCCGCGACCCCGTCGATCCCGATCGCACACCCATCGACGACGCACCGGTCGACGCGATGCGCGACGAGCTGCTCGCGCTGCTCGGCGATCGAGCGCTGCACGACCCGCGGCCACAGCTCGGCGATCGCGTGCTCGACGTGGTCATCGCGGCCGGCGAGCCGTCGTTGATCGGCTGGCACGCCCACGATCACGATCGCAGTGCTGCACCCGGCGGTGGTCGTCGCATCGCCGCGCCCGACGACACACCGTCGCGCGCATTCGCGAAGCTCGAGGAAGCGTTGGTGTGGTCGGGCCTGCCGCTCGCGGACGGCGACGTCGTCGTGGAGATCGGTGCCGCACCCGGTGGTGCCGCC
>DASZPU010000885.1:0-7749 GCA_035550195.1 Nannocystaceae bacterium | reverse complement strand
GCCGGCGTCGTGAAGGGCAAGCAGGGCTACATGTCGCCCGAGCAGTGCCGCGGCGACACCGTCGATCGCACGAGCGACGTGTTCGGGCTCGGCATCCTCTTGTGGGAGCTCACCGTCGGCAAGCGCCTCTTCACCGGCGACAACGACTACGCGGTCATGAGCAAGATCGTGTTCGGCATGGTGCCGGATCCGCGCGAGCTCGTGCCCGGCTATCCGCCGCGGCTCGCCGAGATCGTGATGCGTGCGCTGCAGCGCGATCCCGCCGCGCGTCAGCGCTCGGCGTTGCAGCTCGCGCTCGAGCTCGAGGCGTTCGCCCACGGCGAGCACATCCAGATCAGCGGCAATGCGCTCGCCGATCTGATGCAGCAGAGCTTCGGTGATCATCCGTATCCGACGCCGGGGCGCGCGCGCGAGCCCGAGGTCGACGAAGATGCGGCGACGCGCATCGCGATGGTGGAGCCCACGCGCACGGCACCGCCGTCGCGCACGGTGGTCGCGGCCGCGGTGAGCGTGCCGGTGCTGGTGATCGGGCTGGCCGCGGCGTGGATGTTCGTGCGCCCGAACGCGGTCGCGCACGACGACGTCGTCGATGCGTTGCCGTCGCCCGAGGTCGCGACGCCGAGCGAGCCCGCGGTCGCGGCGATCGAAGCCGCGCCCGTCGAAGCCGTGCCCGTCGAAGCGCCGCCGATCACCGACGACGAGCCCGAGCTGATCGAAGGCGCATCGCCGACGACACCATCGTCGACCAAGGCCAAGCGCCCGCGCGACGATCGCTCGCGACCACGGGCGTCGAGCGAGCCCACGCCGGTGTCGTCGTCGCCGAAGCGTCCCGATGGTCCGCGCGCGCCGATCCCCTCGCGCAAGAACGAGCTGTTCCCACCCGACGAAGGTCCGCGCTCCGAGTGACGCATGTGGCTCACGCCAATTGTCGCACTCGCTCTCGTCGCGCAGCCTCCCGGTGACCATCCGTCGCGTCCCGCAGCGGAGGCCGCCGAGGATGCGCTGCGCCACTGGGAAGCCGGCCGCTTCGACGATGCGCGCAAGTCGATCGCGCGCGCGTACATGATCGAGCCCTGGCGGCAGTACCTCTACGCGCGCGCACAGATCGAGCGCGCCGACAAACAGTGCAAGGCTGCGATCGAGTTCTACCAGCTCTACCTCGACGAAGCGCCGCCCGAAGATGCCGCGGTGCTCGCGAAGCAAGGCATCGCAGAGTGCGAGCGCGAGCTCGCATCGGCACCGCAATCGCCGAGCGAATCGCCCGCCGACACGCCGCCCGATCGTCCGGCGCGTCCGTGGTATCGCGATCCGCTGGGCATGACGTTCGTGACCACCGGTGGCGCATCGCTGCTCGTCGGCGCGGGCATGTTCGGGCTCGTCGCGACCCGTCGCCGCGCGGCAGAGCAGAGCGACGATCACGACCAGTTCGGCGATCGGATCCATCGCGCCGAGCGGGCCAGCGTGGCCGCGGTCGCGCTGGTGTCGATCGGCGCTGCGCTGCTCACCGCGGGCGTGATCCGCCTCGCGGTGCAGCAGAGCAAGTCGCGCCGGCGCGCTCGCTCCGCGCGCTGGTCGGTGGATGCGTCGATGCTCACGCTGCGCTGGTGATCGCGCGCATCGCTGCTACCATCCGCCCGCCGTGCGAAGGGCCCTCGCGATCGCGCTCTTTCTCGCCGCGTGCGACAAGACGCGTGCGCCCGAGCTGCCGCCCGCGCAGGTGTACGAGACGCCGGTCGCGATCGCGGGCACGTGGCACGGCGAGATCGGCGGCGTGTCCGGCGAGCTCAGCCTGCGCAAGCTCGGCGAGCTGCGCTACTACGGCATGTTCGAAGCGACCGCGACTGGTCGTCAGTACGTGTTGAACATGAGCCAGGTGCAGGCCGCAGGTGCCGACGGTGCGCTCGCACCGAGCAACCTCGTGCAGTTCACGTGGCAGGACGGCCACGGCGATCGCGGAGCCGGGTGGATCCTCATCAATCGCGAAGGCTCCGCGCTCACCGGCAGCTACGGCCGCGGCGAAGGCAACACCGACGGCGCGGGCACGTGGACGTTCATGAAGAAGAGCGGCGACGATGCGCCCGACGTCGGCGTCGAGGCCGAGCTCGACGTCGACGCCGGATCGTGAGCGCGGCTCAGAAGCAGGCCGCGCCGCAGACGTCGCTGGCCTCGTCGGCGCAGAGCGAGTCCCACTGCGACATGCAGCAGAAGGAATCGACCGCGCACACGCAGTCCTGGATCTCCGGCACGTCGCACCCGACTTCCATGTGCGGGACGCAGCAGTTGCCGCCCGCAGGTGCCTCGTCGATCTCGAGGTGGAAGTTGCCTTCGCCCATGCCGAAGGTGGTGTCGCCGTCGACGGTGATGATCACCGTCTCGCCCTCGAGCATGTCGGCGAACACGATGACGCCGTTGGTGAAGAAGGCCGGCTCGCACGACAGCTCGGCGCCACCGCAGCCGCCCGCGCGTACGTGCAGCGACGCGTCGAAGCTCGAGCCCTGCGAGTTGAACGCGTACAGGCCATCGGCAGGCGCCGTCCAGCTGTACGAGTAGTCGGGACCGGTCAGGCCCGCGCACGTGCCCGCGATCGCGTTGTCCTCGCCCGCCGTCGAGCCGTCGATGATCTGCGGGATCGAGTTGCCGAGATCTTCGTCGGGGCAGGTGCCATCGAGCGCCTGCACGTTGAGCGTGAAGTCGCCTTCTTGCTCGAAGTTGCCGTCGACGACGACCGTGATCGTCTGGTCTTGTGTCATCTGCACCGACAGCGCCGAGAACCAGTTGAACTGGTAGTTGTCGCTGCACGCGAGCTCGTTGCCGTTGCACGCGGCGCCGTCGAGCACGTAGAGGCGCGTGTCGAAGACCGAGCCGTTGGTGTCGAACGCGTAGGCACCGTCGGCGGGCGCGGTGAACGAGTAGGCGTAGTCGGGCGACTCGTCCTCGATGCCCGAGCCGCAGCTGCCGTGCAGCTTGTCGATGCCGGACTCCGTGCTGTTCGCGATGACCTGCGGCAGCGCGCCGGCGATCGGCTCGTCGGGGCAGGGCACGAGCCCGATGTTGAGGTCGTAGGCACCGACGCCGTTGCCGTCGATGCCGACCATCACCTGCTCGCCCGCGAACATGCCGTGCACGACGCGTGACTCCTCGCTGTCGGGCGAGTAGTCGTCGCTGCAATCGATCTCCGCGCCGCTGCAGCCGTCCTCGCGCACGTAGACGATCGTGTCGAAGCCCGAGCCGAAGCTGTCGAACTGGTAGAGGCCGTCCTGCGGTGCGGTGAAGAGGAACAGATCGTCGGCGGAGAACTCACCGCCGCAGCTGCCGAAGGTGGTGTTGTCGTGGCCGGTGGTGTCGTCGGTGACCGTCTGCGGGATGACGTTGCCGACGTTGGTGTCGGGGCACACGCCGCCGAGCGTGTCGACGTTGAGCGTGAACTCGCCGCCCGAGAACGGGCTGTCGACGAAGACCGTGACCTGTTGGCCGGCGGTGAGCGTCGCGAGCACGCCCTCGTGACCGCAGGCGATCTCGGCCCCGCCGCATGCACCGTTGCGGATGTAGATGCGCGACTCGAACGACGAACCGAAGGTGTCGAACGTGAACGTGCCGTCGTTGGGCGCGGTGAACAAGAACGCGAGGTCGTTGCCACCGGCGCCGCCGCAGCTGCCCGACGTGCTGTTGAACCAGCTGGTGCTGTCGGCGGTGACCTGGTTCGGCACGGTGTTGCCGAGGTCCTGGTACGGGCACTCGAGTGCGCCTTCTTGCACGCGCAGGTTGAACGGGCCGCCGACATCGTCGTTGCCGTCGACGACGATCGTGACGGTCTGGTCCGCCGCGAGATCGAGCACGACCACGGATTGCGAGCCGTCGCCGTCGTCGTTGCACGCGAGCTCGCTACCGCTGCACTCGCCGTCGAGCGCGTAGATCACCGTGTCGAGCTGCGAGCCGTGGGTGTCGAACGTGTACGAGCCCGCGGCGGGGGCCGTGAAGGTGACCCCGACATCGGGGCCACCGTTGCCGCACGAGCCGTCGAAGTCGTCGTCCTCGCCGAACGTGTTGCCGAAGACGACGTCGGGCAGCTCGGGGCCGAGCACACCCGCGGGGCACATCATCGGGATGATGCCGGACTCGCTGCTCTCGCCCGCGGACGACGAGCTGCTCTCCGGTGCGCCGCTGCTGCTGCTCTCGGGTGCGCCGCTGCTCTCGCTCGTGTCGGTGGTCGGTGTGCCGGTGCTGCCGCTCTCGCTGGTGCCGCTCGAGTCGGGCGCGATCGTTTCTTCGCTCGAGCTCTCGAGCGTCGTACCGATCGTCGTTGCGGTACTCGACGACGAGCCGTCGCTCGACGACTCGCTGCCGTCGCTCGGTACTGCATCGTCACCACCGCATCCGAGCGGAGCGCTCATCCCGAGCGCAATCAAGCAAGCCTTCGTAGTAGTTCGAGCCAAGTGGTCCACGGCACGCAATATATGCCCAGCCCGGTGCGGCGTGTTTGCGAAACACGCTCGTATTCCGCGACCTCACGAAGACGAGGTCAGCGGCGGCGGCGCCTGGCGATCACACCGAGCACGAGCAACGCGAGCCAGCCGTCGTGGTCGCGTTCGTTGCTGCAGCCGCAGCCCGTCTCCGCACCACCCCGGTCGAAGCCCGCGGTGTCGCTCGGCGCCGTCGTGACGGGCGGGATCGTGCCGGTGTCGCCGCCCGTGCTCGTCGAGTCCTCGCCGGTGCTCGTCTCTTCGCCGCCGCTGCTGCTGGTCTCGCCACCGCTGCTGCTGGTCTCGCCGCCGCTGCTGCTCGAGTCGGCCGACGTCGACGGACAGTCGTTCTGCCCCACGCAGATCAGCACCTCTTGTTGGACCATGTTCATGTCGGCATCGATCGCGGTGACGCGCAGCGTCCACTCGCCGTCGGGGATGCCCGTGAGATCCCAGCTGTAGGGTGGGCGCGCATCGTCGAGCATCTGCGCGGCTTCGACGATCTCGAGCGATACCGTGAGCCCACCGAACAGATCGGTGACGGTGGCTTCCACGGTGACGTCCGCCGCGGTGACGCTCATGTTCGGCGGCGAGGTGATCTCGAGCACCGGCGGTCCGTCGTCGACGCGCGCCCCGATCACCGCGTTCAGATCGGAGGTGGAGTTCTGCTGCATCGCCGCGCAACCGCTGTGCGTGCACATCGACGTGCCGTTGATGGGCGTGCACTCGTCGCCGAACTCGACGCCGTTCGAGTTGTAGCCCGCCATGATCTGGCCGGACGACGTCAGGTTCTCCAGGCCCCAGCCGAAGCCGAGCCCGGTCAGCCCGTTGAAGGCGATGCGGCTCATCTCGCTCTGCTGCGCCGCCGACAGGCAGCCGTAGAACATGAAGCTGATGTTGCCGCCCTGCGTGTCGTTGCAGTCGGCGAGCCCGAGCGCGACCGTGGGGCAATCGACATCGCTGAAGAGCTCGGAGGGATCGCTGCTCGAGCCGAACACGAGCATGTCGTACGGTCCGGCCGCGGGGCGATCGTAGGTGAACACGATGTTGAAGGGGACCGCGGCCTCCTTGAACCACCACAGCAGCTCTTCGCGCTCGTCGTCGGACAGCGCTCCCCAACCGTCGATCGTTCCACCGGTGAAGTTGCCGGTGGAGAACGCGTTCATCGTCGGGTCGTTGCCCGTGTTCACGAGCGGCGTCGAATCGAGGTTGAGATAGACCGTGCGCTGCACGGCGTGCGCGGCCTGTGGCACCGCCATCGTCGCGAGCACCACGGCGAGCTTCGATCCGATCCGTGCACAAGCCATCTTCGCAAGCCTAGCGCCCACGCGCGCACGCAGGCAAGCGCGCCGGCGCGGTGCGACCTTGTGCGAGTCGCCTGGGCCGAACGCTCAGCCGATCTCGAACCGCGCTTGAGCGGTCGGATCGATCTGGCCCTTGATGTCGGCCTGCACGTGCACGGTGTGATTGCACGCCGCAGACGTGGCGCGACATTGTTCCGGCACGGTGAGCTCGACCGCGACCTCGTGGCGGGCACCCGGCTCGACCGTGACGTCGACAGGCACGCGGCGCTCCGAGCGGTTGCTGCGGCTCCACGCCGGCTTGAGCCCGCTGCGATCGTTCATCGCCTGCGCATCCGCTTCCGAAACGGTGTTGCCGTCGCCATCGACCCAGTGGCGGTCGGCCTCGACGACGCGCACCGTGAGCGCATCGACGACCGCGGGCTTGGTGCCACCGACGATCGCGACGCTGATGGAGATCGCGGTCCCGGCCGCGACCTTGGCGGTCGGCGCCGTGACCTCGAGCTTGGCACCCTCGGCGCCCAGGCTGTCGCGCATCTTCTCGGAGAAACCCATGGCTCGTTCGAACCTACGCGATGCGCGAGGGCGATGGAATCAGCGATCGCTCGGTGGGGTCGCGACACCCCGCGCTGCAGGTTCGAGCGGCTGACCGTCGGTGCGCACGAGCGTGCCGTCGGCGAGCACCCGGGCGAACTGCAGGTTGAGGATCGTCTTCGTCACCGGGGGCTTCGCGGGATCGAGCGGCAGCTTGGTCTCGAGCCGCAGGATGTGCGGAGCCTTGTGCTCGACGAACCAATAGAGATGACCGCGGATCGTGCCGCGACGCTCGCCCGCGGGATGCGGCGCGACGAGCTCGCCCACCATCGTCAGCTCGGCGCGCTGGCCCGAGCTCGGATCGGCATCGAGCGCGCTGAGCTCCCACGCCACGTTCTGCTTCACGACGACACCGCCGAGCACGAAGCGACACTCGTCGTTCCACTTCGCACCGACCGCGACCTTCTCCGCGGGGAAGCGCAGGCACGCGAAGCGATGCACGTCGACGAGCGCCTGCCCGAGCTCGGTGTCGGCGAACGGCGGCGGACCGAGCGGACCTTCGACGGTGGTCGTGCCGATGCGTGCACCGGTCGCATCGATCGTGTGATGCGACGTGACGCCGTCGAAGCGGTGCGCGTCGGTCTCGAGGATCTTGCCCGCGGGCGGCTCGGCTTCGAAGCGACCGTAGCGGTGATGCACGGTGCACGTGCGTGCGAAGCCGTCGCCGCTGCAGCCATCGAACGCGAGGTCTTCTTCGCGCGCGAATGCAGTCGGTCGATCGACGAGCGGGAGCTCGACGCGACCGACGGTGAGGATGCGCAGCGTCGCTTCGGGATCGAGCGCGAGCGCGAGCTCGACGTACTCGGCGTCCTGTGGAGGCATTCCCGCGCGCGACGGCGGTGCTTTCGTGGGCTCTGCAGCGAGTGTCTGTTGCTGTGTGCTCGCACGCTCGAGTCGCGAGCTCTCGTCGCGCGCGCACGCGAGCATCACGAGCGAGATCGTCGCGAGTGCGCGCAGCATCCCGCGTGAGCATGGCAGAACCCGCTTCGAACGCGCAGGTCCGCGATCCGGTTCGCGCTCAGAACGTTCATCAGAGCGGTCTGGTGCAACCTTAATGATGGTGTCGTGACCGCAGGGCGAACCCTACCGCCACCGGACTTCCCGCTGTATGCTCCGCCGATGCTCCCCACCAGGCGATGCACCGTCGCGCTTCCGCTGTCGATGATGTTCCTCGTCTCTGCGGCGACCCCAGGCTGCAGCAAGATCGAAGAGCTCACCGGCAAGAAGACCGAAGACACCACCACCAAAACGGATGAGAAGACGGCTTCGAACGAGAAGCCCGACGAGAAGAAGGACGCGAAGGAAGGGAAGGAAGAGACCAAGCAGGCGGTGGTCGAGCCGATCCCCGTCGCGCCGATGCTCACGGGTCTCGATCACATGCTCGCGTTCGTGCC
>DASZPU010000884.1:0-9954 GCA_035550195.1 Nannocystaceae bacterium | reverse complement strand
CTCGTCCGAGCAGGGAAGAAGAGGATCGTCGCGCTCACGGCCTGCATGCGGAAGCTCGTCGCGATACTCAACGCCGTCATGCGCGATGGTCGCTTCCTACCTGCCGAGGAGGCTGGTTGACACGGTAGCTACCCCCGCGCCCAAGAGGGCGCGCCGCCGCCGTGCGGCGGAGCCTCGAATGAGTCGCTCGCCTCTGGCGAGCTCCTCCTTCGGGCTTGGTTCTCGAGCACTGCCAGCAACCACCTCGGCCAGCAACCACCTCGCTCATCGACGCCTCCGATTCCTTCGGGTCAGCTGGCGAGGCGGATCGTGGCGTGGCCGTCGTCGTTGGCGGCGGTTTCTTCGGTCCAGATCTGCGCGATCTTCCGGCGGACTTCGTCGAGGCGGGCGAGCGTGCGTTGGACTTCGTCGTCGGCGCGGTCGTGGAGCGACTGCTGCAGCCAGTGCGCGGCGTTGTCGAGGTCGGAGCAGCGCTCGCACGCGTTGGCGATCTCGATCGCCAGATCGGCGCGCACGCTCTTGTGCGAGCAGCGAGCATGGATCGCCGCGGCCGCGCGCAGCGACTGTGGCGCGGCGCCGACGCTCGCGAGCGCGCGCTTGAGCTGCAGCCGCAGGTCGTTGCCCCACACCATCTGCGCGACCTCGTTCGCGTCGGGGCCGGGCGGCACGACGGTGTTCGGCGGCGCCCGACGGCACAGCACGCGGACGCGCTCGTCGGCGGCGAGGAAGAACGGCACCAGCCCGGCGCGCTTGCACAGCGCCACGAGTGCGCGTGGCGTGAACCACCACGGGCGCGCCGCGGAGAGCAGGTCCTCGTGCGAGACGCCGGTCGCCGCCAACAGGTTGGGGACCTCGATCACCGCCACGCCACCGTCGGCGAGCCGCGTCGCGATCGCGCGCAGGTGCTCGCAGGGATCCGCGAGGTGCGTCAACAGATCGTGCTCGACGATCACGTCGAAGCTGCCGCGCCGGCGCCACGCTTCGAGCGTGCTCGCATCGCAGGTGATGCCGCGCGCGCGTGCACGCTGGGCCCACGGCAGCCACGGCTCGAGCGCGGTCACCTTCGCATGCAGTCGATCGCGCGTGCGTGCGACCAGCTCTTCGTCGCGTGCGCCGATCTGCAGGACACGCGCACGACGTCGCCGACCACTCGCCGCGAGCGCGTGCTCGAGATCCTCCAGCCGCCCGCGGCGCAGCGCTTCGCGACGCACGTCGCCCGCGGCGACGAGATACCCGTCGTCTTGTTCGAGCGACTCGAAGGGATCGCGGCTGCACACGCGCGCGCGATATCCCGCCGCGCTCGAGAACGCGGCGCGTCCGGTCTGCGCGAGCGTGCAGCGCGGGCAGACCAGCGTCATCACGGGCTCGTTCGCCGCGATGCGCGAGAGCAGCAAGCTCGATTCGGATGCGGGGGTGTCACAAGCCGGACAGCGTCGCGCCATGGCACGAGGGGAGTGCAAGCGACGCGCCGCGCGGCGATCCAAGGAGCGTTCGCAGCGCGGCGTCGGAGGACCGACGGTCGGCCGCCACGGCTCACGATCCTGTGACGAAACCCACTGAAACGAGCGCGCGTCCCGCTCGGCGGGCGATTGCGTAAAACGCCACGAATACGGCGATTGGAGCGCGCCTGGCGAGGTTTCACCCAAGCGAGACATCGCGCCGCGGGGGGCTTGCGGTGGATTAGCTTTTCGTGGATTCTCAGCCATCGACAGCTTGTCGGCTTTGGGAGGGCCCGCCGACGAATTGTCATGATGACCTCCGGCCTGGGAGGTCAGAGCTTCGTCCGTCGTCGTGCGCGGATCCGTCCTGGGATTCGCGCGCGCCGAGGCGCCACACCCAACGTCCCGAAGGGAAACCACACATGCGCTCCAAGATTCTGATTGGTCTCTGTCTCAGCGCGGGCTTCGCGGTTGGTGCCTGCGGCACCAAGAGCGACTCGGGTGACACCGGCTTGACCGGCAACACCACGAACAACACCACCGACAACGACAGCTCCGGCGGCGAGGACGACTCGTCGGGTGGCGGCGAGGGCAACTCGACGAACCCGATGACGACCAGCCCGGGCGACTCGGGCGAGTCCGGTGCGGAGGACTCGAGCGGTGGCCCCGTGACGACGGTCGGCTTCATCCAAGATCCCGACGGCGGTGGCGTCAGCATCGAGTGCGATATCTGGGCGCAGGACTGCCCGGAGGGCGAGAAGTGCATGCCGTGGGCGAACGACGGCGGCAGCTCGTGGAACGCGACCCGCTGCTCGCCGCTCGATCCGGCTCCGGCGCAGCCCGGCGACGAGTGCACCGTCGAGGGCTCGGGCGTGTCCGGCATCGACAACTGCGAAGTGTCGTCGATGTGCTGGGACGTCGATCCCGAGACCAACATGGGCACCTGCGCTGCCTTCTGCATGGGCAGCGAGGCGAACCCGGTGTGCGAGGATCCGAACACCTCGTGCGTCATCGCGAACGAGGGCGTGCTCATCCTCTGCTTGCCGAACTGCGACCCGCTTCTGCAGGACTGCGCCGAGGGCCAGGCCTGCTACCCGATCGACGACGGCTTCGCCTGCGCACCGGATGCGTCGGGTGAGATGGGCCTCTTCGCCGACCCGTGCGAGTTCATCAACGTGTGCGACCCGGGCCTCTTCTGCGCGAACGCAGACGCGGTGCCGAACTGCGCGGGCTCGTCGGGCTGCTGCTCGTCGTTCTGCGACCTCACCGACCCGATGGCCGGAGCCAACTGCCCCGGTGCCGCCGGCGGTCAGGACTGCGTCGCTTGGTACGAAGAGGGCCAGGCTCCTCCCGGATTCGAGGACGTGGGCGCCTGCGCGATCCCGATGTGATGGATCCACGGCCCGTCCGGGCCTGGAGGACGAGCTCGCCGGGCTGAACCGGTGAGTGAAGCAGAGGGGAGGGTCCCAGCCGGGGCTCTCCCCTTTGTCGTTGTTCTGTAGGCCAAATCGTCGGCGCAACACACGCGAAGCACGGCGCTGTCCTCTGGTTGCTTCGCCGCGGTTCGCGCAAGTGTCTGAAAAAGCCTCTTCCAGGCCTTCTACGGCCTGTCTGTCGCTCCTACAAGGAACGACAGTTAAAAAAGACTTGTTAGTTTCTAGCGTTAAGTTATCTAAGTGGAGAACGACGGCTTCGGTAGTTGCTTTCACCGGCCGGGTTCGAGGAGGTGGATATGACCAAGCAGTCGAGCTGGATCGTGTTGGCGTTGTCGTTGGTGGGGTGCGTGGGAACGCAGAAGCAGGATGGCCCGGACGAGCAGGGCGAGTCCGATCCCGGCGACGAAGATCCCGGTGACGAGAGCTCGAGCAGCACCGGCGGCGAGGACAGCATCAGCACCACGCAGGTCTCCGCGACCGACTCGCAGAACACCACGGATCCGACCGAGGACACCGAGGACGGCGAGTCGGGCACCACGTGCACGTTCATCTGCGAGGGCGAGACCACCGAGACGCCCGACTGCGATCTGTGGGCGCAGGATTGTCCCGAGGGCGAGAAGTGCATGCCGTGGGCGAACGACGGCGGCAACGCGTGGAACGCTGCCCGTTGCTCGCCGGTCGAGGACGATCCCGGCCAAGCGGGTGACGAGTGCACCGTCGAAGGCAGCGGCGTGTCGGGCGTCGACAGCTGCGGCATCGGGCTCATGTGTTGGAACGTCAACGAAGAGAACGTCGGCACGTGTGCTTCGTTCTGCGGTGGCACCGAAGCGAATCCGGTCTGCGAGAATCCGAACGAGTCGTGCGTGATCGCGAACGACGGCTTCCTGATCCTCTGCTTGCCGAACTGCGACCCGCTTCTGCAGGACTGCAACGAGGGCGAGGCCTGCTATCCGGTGAACGACGCGTTCGCGTGCGCGCCCGATGCTTCGGGCACGCTGGGGCTCTACGCGGATCCCTGCGAGTACATCAACGCATGCGATCCGGGGCTCTTCTGCGCGAACGCGGAAGCGGTGCCGAACTGCGCCGGCTCGCAGGGTTGTTGCTCGAACTTCTGCGATCTCAGCGCGCAGGATCCCAACGCATCGTGCGTGGGTGCTGGTCAAGAGTGCGTCACGTGGTACGAGGAGGGGCAGTCTCCGCCGGGCTTCGAAGATGTCGGAGCCTGCGCGATCCCGCAGTAGCGGGGGCGAGCGTGGGGTCGGCTCCACGGACGTCATAGGGGACGTTCGTGGAGCGCGGGCCTGCCCGATGGCAGCGACAAGGACGTCGTAGGTAGACGAGGCACGCGGTTGTTGGCGTGCACGCAAAAGCAAGGCAGTGGAGTGGTCCAGGAGGTCGGTGATCTGTGGCGGGTCGAAGTGGTCGACTCGTCACAGATCACCGGTCGCGTTTCACCGCGCGACCGCGAGCTCGAACACCGCGTCCATCACCGACGCGTGCTCGGGCGTGTCGATGTGCCAGGTCAGCTTCGTACCGTTCGCGGTGCGCGTGACCGGCTCGAAGTAGAGGAACCCGCGCATCTGCGTGCCGGGCTCGAGCACGCCCCACGGCAACGCGCGCGGGGCCGCATCGCCCGACACGAGGAACGGCTCGAAGGCGAGGCTGCGTCCGGGATCGTAGCTGCGCTCGAGCTGACGATCGTAGCCCTCGGCCACCGACTCGTCCGACTCGACCCGCACGAAGCTCGCGCCGGTGTCGAGCAGATCGTAGCGGAAGCCGCGGACGTCGCGGAGATCGAGATCGCCGGGTGCGAGCAGGATCGGCTGGTCGCCCATGTTCGCGACCAGCGCGTGGATCACCGTGATCTCGTCGTCGAGCTGCTGCGGCTGTCCGTCCCACGCGCCCGTGGTGAGCACGATGGTCACGCCCGAGTCGGCGTCGCGTGCGGTGAGGCGATGCTCGCCGTTGCTCGCGACCAGCTCGCCGTGGGCACAGCCGACGCAGAGCACCGAGAAAAGCGCAGCGGATCGCACGCGCCCCGAGTCTAGCAGGCGATCAGCCGGTCGCCGCCGCGCGCCCGTCGAGCAGGATCTGCTGCGCGTCGGCCTGCTCGAGGTAGCCGCGGCGCAGATCCTCTTCGCGCAGCTCGTCGACGCGGGCCTGCACGATCGCGGCCGCCTCGCGGAGCAGCCCGCGCCCCTCCTCGAGCTCGCCGCGCGCGGCCAGCAGGTTGCCGAGCTGATGGATCGAGCGCACGCCGTCCAGCGGCGCCGCGCCTTCGCGGACGAGCGCGACCGACTCGCGCTCCAACGCGATCGCGCGCTCGTGGTCGCCGCTGTTCGCGGCCAACGACGCGAGCACGTGCAGCGCTCGCACCCGTGCGCTGCGCAGCCCGTGTGCGCGTGCGGTGGCCATCACCTGCTCGGAGATCATCGCCGCCATCGCGGAGTCCTCGGCGCTGCGACCATGACGCAACAGCGCGATCGCCAGCCGCATGCGCGCACGCAGCTCGATGCGCACGTCGCCACGCGCGACCGCGACGCGCGCGGCGTCGAGCAGCAACGCCCGCGCGCCGTCGAGGTCGCCCATCTCCGCGACCACTTCGCCGAGCTGCACGATCACGTCGTTGAATTCGCCCGGGTGCCCGACGGCCTCGTGCAGCTCGAGCGCCTTGCGCAGACACCTCTCCGCGCGCCGGAACAGCCCGATCGCCGCATACGTGGCGCCGAGGTTCGCGAGCTTGCGCCCGGTGAGGTAGCGATCGCCGAGATCGCGATCGATCGCGAGCGCGGCCTTGAAGCAATCGATCGCGGTCTGGTAGTGCGTGCTGCGGCCCGCGACCTCGCCGAGCGCGTTCAGCAGGTTGGCTTCGAGGCGCGGGTTGCCGAGATCGCGCGCGATCGCCAGCGCCTCTTCGTAGACCTCGCGCGCCTGCGCGAAGCGACCCTGTGTGTTCGCGACCTGGCCGATGCTGCGCAGCAGTCGACAGCGCTGCCGTGCGCCGCGGGGCCCGGTGCCACAGTGCGCGAGCGCGGCGCGGGCGATGCGTTCGGCCTCGTCGAACTCGCCGCGCTCGTACAGCAGCTCGCTCTGCAGCTCGCCGAGCACCGCCGAGAACGGTGCGGACTTCGCTTCCGACAGCGCGTCGATGCGCTCGCGCAAGCGCGGGATCAGGCGCTCGGCTTGGTGCACGCGCCCGACCTCGAGGTAGAAGCGCAGCAGTCGAATCGACGCGATGACGATCTTCTCGGGCTCGCCGAGCTGCTCCGCGGTGCGCAACAGCTGCCGCACGTCGGCACCCTGCGCGCGTCGTCGGCCCCACGCACGCAGGATCCGTTCGCGCCGCAGGAGCGCGTCCCAGCGCCGCGGGTCGTCGGCGGCCATCGCCTTCAACGCCTGCGACAGGAAGTAGTGGGCCTCGACGTTGCCCGCGACCTCGTAGGCACGCAGCGCTGCGCGCATCGCCGGCTCGATCGCCTCGGTGCCGCGCTCGGCCTGCACGAGGTGCTCGGCGATCGGACCGTCGTCGCGCTCGGGCGTGTAGTCGGCGCGTGCGCGGCGGAGCTCGGCCGCGCGTCCGTGCAGCCGGCGCGTGGGCTCGGCCGCGAGCCCGGCTCGACACACGTCGTGCAAGCTCACCGTCGCGAAGCGCAGCGAGTCGGCGTGCTGCGATTGTGTCGCGATGCGCTCGACGAAGTGGCGCTCGATCAGGTTCTCGATGCTCTTGCCGACGTTGCGCCCGAGCAGCTCGGCGAGCTCGTCGGCCCGGAACGTGCGCCCGAGCACCGCCGCGCCCTGCAGCACCTCGCGATCGCCCCGCGAGAGCTCCTCGATGCCGTCGGCGAGCGCCGCTTCGACCGAGGGCGGCAGCTCGATCGCCGCGCCGCGCTGACGCAGCGTGAGCAGTCGACCCTGCGCGTTCCAGGCGATGACGCCCTTGTCGAGCAGCGACGCGAGCACCTGCTCGATGAAGAGCGGATTGCCGCCGGTGCGCGCGAGCACGGCATCGGCGAGCTCGCCGGCCGCGGTCTCGTCCTCGAAGCGACGCACGATGAGCTCGCGACGCGCACGCGAGTCGAGCTCGCCGAGCTCGAGCGTGGTGACGTTGGGCTCGCGCCGGATCATCTCGACGCGCAGGTGCCCGGGCCGCCCCGTCGAGATGCCGAGGATCGGCCACGGATGCCGCACTTGGATCCACTCGCGCAGCAAGAGCGCGCTCTGCTCGTCGTGGTAGTGGATGTTCTCCAGCACGACGAGGCAGGGCCGTCGTTGTGCGAGCGCGGTGATGAGGCGTCGCACGAGCCGCCACAGCCGATCGCGACGCGTGAACGGATCGAGCTCGCCGTCGCTCGCACCGGGCAGGCCCAGCGCGGACGCGAGCGCTTCGACCAGCTTCGCGGCGTCGCCGATGCCGTAGTCCTCGAGCTTCGCGACGATCTGCGCCGGCTTGGTGTCGTGCTCGATCGCGAGGAAGCGCGTGAGCAGCTCGAGGAACACGCCGAGCGGCACGTTGCGCTTCGACCAGCTGCCAGCCGCGCGCAGCACCCAACACGCGGTGCGCGGCAGCGAGGCGACGAAGCGCTCGACCAGCGCACGCTTGCCCATGCCCGGCGAGCCGAGCACGAGGATGCCGCGCGACTCTCTCGTGCGGATCGCTTCGGACAACGCGTCGCGCAGCGTCTTCAGCTCGAGCTCGCGCCCGTACAACACCGTGCGTCCACCGGGCGCGAGATGGATGCGGCGATCGTCCTCGAGCGCCGGACCGAGCAGCGGTGCGACGTGCTCGAGCTCGTGATCGACCACCGTCGCAGTGCCCGACATCGCCGCGGGCTCGACGAAGCTGCCGTCGCCGAAACGCCACGCGCGCGCGAGCAGCTCGACGAGGTTGCCCGACACCATCACGGGGCCTTCGATGAAGCGACGCGCGAGATGGTCGAGCTGATCGGCGACGCCGCGGCGGAGCTCGGCCATCACCGGACCGGTGGCGCCGCGCTGCACGACCGCGGCTGCGTTCGCGACCACGAGCCCCAGGCGCAGGCCGGGCGCGGCTTCGCCGACGTCCTCGCGCAGCGCGAGCGCGACTCGCAGCGCGCGATCGGCATCGTCGGCCGTGCGCAGCAGCGTGCCGAACGCGACGATCGCCGCACGCTCGTCGACGCGCAGTACCTGGGCATCGCGCTTGAACGCGACGTCGCGCACGAGCGCGAGGAAGGGCGCCGGATCGCACTTCTGCGACTCGGGGTCGAGCGAGGCCTCGTCTTCGATGAGCTGCTGCAGCGGCCCGGACTCCGCGGCGACGGTCGCGGTGAGCGGCCGCGGACCGAGCTCGAGCGCCACGTACACCACGACGACGCGATGGGCCTCGCGGCTCGCACGACGCGGCGCCGGCGTGCCTCCGGCTTCGGCCACGTCGCGCGTGGCGGGCTCGCCCGTGCCGGTCGGCGAGTGCACCATCGGTCTCGCGTACTGCGCGACGAAGTTGGTGAGCACTTCGTCGTCGACCACGGGATCGGCGCGGTGCAGATACGCCGACAAATCGCTCTGCAGCGTGCGCGCGTTGTCGTAGCGCGCGTCGGGATCGCGGGCGAGCGCACGATCGACGATCGCCGCGAGCTCGGCCGGCACGCCGGGCGCGGCCTCGGACAGCGGGGGCAGGGCCTCGGCGCGCACGCGATCGAGCGCGGCGAGCCGATCCTTGTCGCGGAACTGCAGCTTGCCGGTGCACAGCTCGTAGAGCACGACGCCGAGCGAGTACACGTCGCTGCGCAGATCGACCTGGCGACCGAGCGCTTGCTCGGGCGACATGTACGCGACCTTGCCCTTGATCGTCTCTTCCGCGAGCGCACGATCGCCGCGCTTGCCGGGGAGCGCTTCCTCGACGCGCGCGAGCACCTGCTCGCGCGTGCGTGCGATGCCGAAGTCGAGGATCTTCACCTGCCCGGCGAAGCTCACCATGATGTTGTGGGGGCTGACGTCGCGGTGCACGATGCCGAGCGGTTGCCCGTAGTCGTCGTGCTTGCGGTGCGCGTACGCGAGCCCGGCCGCGACCTGGTGGCCGATGTACGCGGCGATGACCGGCGGGAACGCATCGTCGGCGTTCTTCACCGCGTGGAAGAGCCGCATCAGATCGATGCCCTCGACCAGCTCCATCGCGAGATAGAGCGTGCCGTGCACCTGACCGAAGTCGAAGACCTGCACGATGTTCGCGTGGTTGAGCGAGAGCGCGACCTTGGCCTCGTCGACGAACATGCGCATGAACTCGCGCTGGTCGGCGAAGTCCTTGCGGATCTTCTTGATGACCACGCGCTTGGTGAGGCCTTCGGCGACGCGCACCGTCGCGAGATACACCTCGGCCATGCCGCCTTCGCCGAGCACCGCGGTCAGCACGTAGCGACCGAAGATCTGTGGCAGCTCCTTGCCCGTCACAACGCCTCGATCACCAGGTTGTCGAAGTGCGTCTCGGCCTCCCAACCCGACAGCGCGAGGCGATCGTGGCCGGGGCCGCGCAACGGGCTGGGGTCGTCGAAATCGAGCAGCTGCTTGCCGTCGACCTCCCAAAGGATCTCGCCGCCGGAGCGCGTGATCGTGAAGTGATAGCGCCGGCCGGGATCCGGCACCGGCTGCGTGGCGGTGGCGCGATCGCGGGCGTGCTCGTTCTTGCGGGCGATCACGTTGAGCGTGTTGTTCCACCCGCCGAACACGAACACGTAGCCGGACGCGACGTAGTTCATCGACGGCGCGAACGAGGTGCCGTCACCGGCGAGCTCGACCTTGATGTCGCCTTCTTCGGTGGCGGCCCACGCATCGACGTCGACGCGCACGTCGTCGGGTAGCGCGACGTCGAGCCACAACGGATGGTTGCGCAGGTCCTTCAGCTTGAGCACGCCGTGCTCGATCCACGCGCCCTCGGCGGTGGGCTTCCAGCTCGAACCGAGCTCGGTGCGCTCGAAGTCGTCGCGGAAGATCTCGGTGCCGGAGTTGCCGCGCGTGCTGTACGTGCGCGGCACTTCCTCGCACGCGCCGAGCAGCACGCACGCGATCGCGAGCTCACCAGCGCCGCGCATCGGGATCCTTCGCGA
>DASZPU010000883.1:0-12857 GCA_035550195.1 Nannocystaceae bacterium | reverse complement strand
AGGCTGCACCTGCGGGCCACGAAGTGCCGGCGAAGCTGCGCGAGATCGTGGTGCGCGGGCTCGCGGCCGAGCCGGCGCAACGTTGGCCGTCGATGCGCGCGCTGCTCGATGCGCTGCGTGGCGCGGTCGAACCGCAGCGCTCGCGATCGCTGTGGCCGATCGCGGTGATCGCCGTGCTGGTGTCGGCCGTGATCGCGCTCGTGGTCGTGCAGCTGCGCCCGACGCCCGACGCCGCGATTCCTTCCGCCGTCGAGTCGCTCGCCGCGAACGCGCGGCTGTGGGCTTCGCGTGCGCACTGGGTGTATCCCGACGCCACCGCTGCCGAGGAGACGGCGTTGCGCGCCGTCGCGGCGCTGCGCGGGCTCGACGGCGAGCTCGATGCACCGGGCGACACGCAGGCCGACGTGCTCGCGAGCGAGTTCGCCGGCACGCTCGCGCGGCTCGGCGATCAGTACTGGGCCGCAGAAGGCGGTCGCGTGTTCGCGCGCGACTTCTACGCGCAGGCGCTGCTCTTCGATCCCACGCGCAGCGATGCACGCGAGCGCTGCGGGTTCACGCCGGCGGAGCTGGCCGAGCTGCGTCAGCGCGCCGAGGCCGGTGATTTCTCGCAGGCCGAGCTCGAAGCCGCCGACGAGCTGGTCGAGCTCGCGACGCCGATGCTCGAAGCGAAGGACGACGCACCGCCGCCGGAGCAGATCGTGGAACGCGTCGCGAAGGTGAAGAAGCGCGCGGCGAAGCGCAAGGCCGAGCGCTCGCACGTCGCATCGTCGGAGGCGCCGCCCGTCGTCGCGATCGCGCCCACGCCGAAACCGGTGGCGCCCGTCGTCGAGCCGACCATCGTGCCTCCACCTGCGCCGCTCGAGCCCGCACCGGTGGAGACCGACGAGCCCGAGGAGCCCAAGGATCCCAACGCCGCGCGCGAAGAGGCGAAGAAGCTGGTCGCCGACGCGCGCAAGCTCAAGCAACAAGGCAAGCGCGACGCGGCGCTCAAGAAGATGTTCGAAGCGACGAAGGTCGATCGTCGCTTCGCACCCGCGTGGGACGGGCTCCGCGATCTGCACTTCCAGATCGGCGCGTATCAAGAGGCGGTGCAGTACGGCGAGAAGGCGGTGAAGCTCTCGCCGAGCAACGGGCAGTACCACCTGCGGCTCGGCGAAGCGCACTGGAAGCTCAAGGACTATGCGTCCGCCGAGAAGGAGTGGACCAAGGCCGCGGCGCTGGGCGTCGCGCAGGCGAAGGAGCGGTTGGCGACGCTGCCGGGTCGCTGACGAAGGAGGATGATCGCGATGCTCTCGTGGATCGTGCTCGCAGCATTGGCGCCCGCCGACGTGCAGGTCGTCGTGGTGCCGCCCGCGGCCAGCCAGCTGCCGGCGGATCGGCGCGCGCTCGTGCTCGACACCGTCGAGGGCGCGCTCGCGACCGCGGGCATCGTGGTGGTCGAGCGTGCGCAGGTCACCACCGCGCTGCAGCGCGGCGGTGCGGACTGTGCGTCCGACGTCGCGTGTCGCGATCGCGTCGCGACCGAGCTCGGTGCCCGCTTCGTCGTCACGATGACGGTGGCGGAGCCGAAGGACTCCGACTACGCGATCCACCTCGAGGTACAAGAGGTAGGCGCGAGCGATACGCTCGCGACGTTCGACGAGATGTGCACGATCTGCTCCGAAGCGGACCTCGGCCGTGTGCTGCGCGAGCGCACGCTCGATGCCCGCGCTGCGATCCAACGCAAGCTCGCGCCCGACGACGACGAGCGCGAGGTCGTGCCACCGCCGGTGGTCGAGCGCCCCGTGGCGACGCCGGTGCGCGTCGACGTCGTGCGTCCGTCGAAGCTGACGCTCGCGGGCTGGGGGCTGGTCGGCGCAGGTGCAGCGGGCACGATCGGCGGTGTCGTGTTGCTCGCGCTGCAAGGCAGTCGCGCGGGTTGCCCGGCCGATCCCCGCGGCGGACCCTGCATCCCGCTCGTCTATCGCACGGTCGCGCCCGGCGTCGCGACGCTCGTCACCGGACTCGCGCTCGCGGGCACCGGCATCGGGCTCGTGATCGCCGGCAAGCGTCGCGATGCGAAGCGTCGAGCGGCCCACGTCACGCCCACCGTCGGTGGCGTAGTGGCACGCTTCTGATGATCGCGCACGCCGTGCTCGCGCACGCGCTGCTCGAGCCGTCGGAGGCTGCGAGCGTCGAGCTGCGCTGGACCGCGCCGTCCGAGTGTCCCGGTGTCGACGAGGTGCGCGGCAACGTCGAGGCGTTGGTGGGCACCGCGATCGTGCAGGGCGACGCGATCGTGGTCGACGGCGTCGTCACGCACTCGGACCAAGGCTGGTCGCTCGACCTGTCGATCACGAGCGCGAGCGGATCGCGAACGCGAACGCTGCCGGGTGCGAGCTGTCGCGAGCTCGCGCGCGTGGCCGCGTTGCTGATCGCGGTCGCGATCGATCCGAGCATGCAAGACGAGCCCGAGCCCGCGCCGCCCACACCGGCGCCCGCGCCCGTGCCGATCGTCGCGCCGACGCCCGTCGAGCCGCGCAGCGCACCTCCGCGTCGTCGCGCGCTCGCGGGCGCCTTCGGTGTGCACGGCGTGCTCGGCTATGGCGCGCTGCCTCGCGTCGCCGGTGCGCTCGGTCCCCATGCCGCGTTGCTCGTCGGTGCGGCGCGCATCGAGCTCGCGGCGTCGTTCTGGTTCCCCAGCGAGACGCGTTCCGATCGCGGTGCGATCCGCATGTGGCACATCGACGCGCGCGGATGCTGGTCACCGATGCTGGCGAAGCACGTCGAGCTGCCGCTGTGCGGTGGGCTGCAAGCCGGCGCGATGGTCGGACACGGCGACGCGATCGCGCGACCGACGAACGGTCGGCTCCCATGGGTCGCGATCGATGCCGGGCTCGGCGTCATCGTGCTCCCGGTGGATCGCGTGGGCTTGCGACTCGATGTGCGTGGTGTCGCACCACTCGTTCGCCCCGGTTTCGCGGTCGACGACGACGTGGTGTTCCGCGCGCGCGCGCTCGCGATCGCAGCGACATTGGGTGTCGAAGTGCGGCTCGGTCGCGCGGCCGCGCGCACCGGTCACGGATTTCGCGCGCGCATGCCAATATGCCGGCGTGGGTGACGACCCGAAGCCGGGCCCCGACGATCGCCTGTCCGATCTGGCAGCGCTGTATCGCGAGCACCAGGACTACGTCGCCCGCGTGCTGCTGCACCTCGGCCTGCAGGACACGCTGGTCGACGATGCGCTGCAGGAGGTGTTCCTCGTCGTGCATCGTCGGCTCGACGACTTCGATCCTTCGCGATCGATCCGCAACTGGCTGTACGGCATCGCGCGTCGCGTCGCGAGCGACTATCGCCGGGGCACGCGACGCGGCAGTCGTCCGCTCGTGCTCGTGGGCGACGGAGCATCGCGCATCGCGGGCAGGGACGACGGCGGGCGCATGGAGTCGGCGCGGCTCGTCGAGCAGTTCCTCGCGACGCTCGATCACGACAAGCGCCGCGTCTTTTTGCTCGCCGAAGTCGAAGGCATGACGGCGCCGGAGATCGCCGCGCTCGAGCAGCTCAACGTCAACACGGTGTACGCACGTCTGCGCGCCGCTCGGCTCGCGTTCGAAGAAGCGATCGCGGAGCACGACGCGAAGGAGCGGAGGTCCACGTGGAGCGCCTGAGCACGCGCGGGCGCGGCCTGATGGACGAGTACCGCGGGCGCATCTCGCCGAGCGGGCCGCGCATCGATCGCAACTGGGCGGCGATCGAGACGCGTGCGCGTGCGGCTGCGCCACCGGTGCGACGGGGTTGGTTGCGCATCGCGATCGCAGCCGGAGTGCTCGCCGCAGGTGTCGCTGCGCTGCTGTCGATGCGGCCCGAACGCTCGCAGGAAATCACGCCGCGCCACGAGATCGCACCGTACGAGCTCGAGCCGCAGCCCGCCGCGGCGCCGGTCGTCGAAGCGCCGCAGTGCGAGGCGCCCGAGCCGGCCGCGCGAGCCGAACCGATCGAGGTACCCGCGCCCGTGCCAGAACCGCCGGCGGTGCGCACCGCCGCGCGCAAGCCCGCACCCGCGGCCCCGAAGCGATCCGACGACGATCTCGCCCACGCGCTCGCGCAGGAAGCCGCGCTGCTCCGACGCGCGCGCGCACAGCTGCGCGACGGCGATGCAACCGCGGCGTTGCGCGTGCTCGACGAACACACGCGGCGCTTCGCCGATGGTGCGCTCGTGGAAGAAGCGCTGGTGCTGCGCATCGATGCCCGCTGCGCGGCGGGTCAGCGCGAGCGTGCCCGCACCGATGCCGACGCCTTCCTGCGCCGCTACGCGACCTCACCGCTCGCGGCGCGCGTGCGTCGTGCGTGCGCGGAGCCGCCGTGAACCGTCGCGTCGCATTGCTCATCGCGCTCGGCGAGCTCGCCTGTCGCCCGACGATCTCGATCGGCTCGAACGAGACCAGCACGTCGTCGAGCGATGGCAGCACGTCGTCGAGCACGACCACGACGAGCACCACCACGGGAGATCTCGACGGCAGCAGCACGGGCGCGCCCGATCCCGACACCACCGGCTTCGGCCACGAGGGCGAGAGCGGTTTCGGCCCGCCGCCATCGTGTCATCCCGAGCCATACGATTCCTTCTGCGTCGCGTGTGCGAAGGACGCGTGCTGCGGTGAGTTCGCAGCCTGCATCGCCGACTTCGGGTGCGGTTGCGCGCTCGGTTGCCTGCAGTACCCCGGGCCGTATCCCTGCGGTTGTCCGCCGCATCCGCTCGCGGAGCAGCTGAAGGGTTGCCTCGACGTGTCGTGCGATCCGGTGTGCGTGCGCTGAATCGTCGATCGCGATCACGGATCCGTCGCGCGGCCACCAATACGGCCGGACCCCGTCTCCTCCACGGGGATGCACCCATGCGCGTCCAACACGTCTCTTGGCTTGCCTTTTCACTCGCATTGATCTCCACCGGCTGCGGAGCACCCGATGAAGGGGGCTCGAGCGGCAGTGAGAGCAGCGGCAGCAGTGGCAGCGATGCATCGTCGACCGTCAGCGGCACGGCGAGCGCATCGACCACCAACACGTCGGCATCGACGACCGCGAGCACGACCGCGACGACCGACATGAGCACGACCATGGTCGACACCACGTCGGCCGACGCGAGCACGAGCGACAGCGCGGGCACCGACTCCGCGACCACCGACGTCGAGAGCTCCGGCGGCACCGAGTCCGGCGAGTCCACGAGCGGTGGCCCGGCCGATTGCGCCGACTACGGCGACGCGATGAGCTGCATCCTCGGCGGCTGCTATTGGCAGAACTTCGGCGACGAGTGCGTCGCGATCCCCGACGATGCGACGTGCGACGGCTACGCCGAGTCGATGGACTGCTTCATGAACAATTGCCAGTGGGACTTCGGCCGCAACACCTGCAATCCGCCGGATCCGCAAGAAGACTGCGACATGATCGACATGCAGCAGGACTGCTTCATGAACGGTTGCGACTGGGACTTCATGGCCGACGAGTGCAACTGGCCGCCGCCGCCGCCCGACTGCGGCACGATCGACAACCAGTTCGAGTGCTTCATGGCCGGCTGCAATTGGGACTTCATGGCGGAGACCTGCTCGTAGCGCCGCCCATGCCGACACCGGGCTCGCTGCGCTGGTGGCTCGTCCTGGTCGTTCTGCTGCTCGCGAACGAGTGATCCGCGGGCGCCGTTGACACGGCCGACGCGCGGGCGCAAAGGTTGCCGCCCGTGCGGGGCCGCGGCGCCGATGTGGCGCGCGCCGAGTTGCCGCCGTCGCGGCATCTTCGAGCACGGACATGACGAGCGCGAGCGAGCCCATCGAGACGTGGACCACGGCGTGGGGCGATCGCATCGTCGTGCGCGAAGCCGAAGGCACGCTGTGGTGCGATCCGTTGGTCGGGCAGCTGCTCGACGCGGGCGCACCCACGCGCATCGATCCCGCCGGCGCGCTGCGACCGAGCCGGCACTACTTGCTCGACATCGACGGTCGCGATCATCTCGTGCTGGTCGCATCGCGTGGCGACGTTCCGATCGCGCTGGCGCGTTGCGTACGGATCGCCGGCACGCGCGTCGGCGTCACGTCGCTGTGCGTGCGCGGAGATCTGCGCGAACGCGGCATCGAAGAGCGCATGCTCCGCGTGCTCGGCGAGCTCGCGCGCACCCGCGACTTCGATCGCTGCGGGCCGCCGGTCGCGGCGAGAGGCCGCGATGCCTGCGAGTGTCCGGCCTGGTGAGCCCCATCCGCTCGGCGCCACGGTCACGCCCGACGGCGTGAACTTCTCGCTGTTCTCGCGCAACGCCGCCGTGGTCGAGCTGCTGCTGTTCGCCGCGCCCGACGACGATGCGCCGCAGGTGATACGGCTCGATCCTCGCGTCCACCGCACGTTCGACTACTGGCACGCGTTCGTACCCGGACTGCGCGCAGGTCAGCTCTACGGCTATCGCGTGCTCGGCCCGTGGATGCCCGAGGCCGGCCATCGCTTCGATGGACAGAAGCTGCTGCTCGATCCCTACGCGCGCGGCATCGTGTACCTCGATGCTTCCGCGGCGCACGACGACGCGAGCAAGCCCGGCGCCAACCTGCGCACCGGCATGAAGAGCCTCGTCGTCGATCCCGGCACCTACGACTGGGAGGGCGTCACGGCGCCGCACATCGATCCGAGTCAGCGCGTGATCTACGAGCTGCACGTCGGCGGATTCACGCGTCATGCCTCGGCCGGCTCGGCGCACCCGGGCACGTTTGACGCGCTCGTCGAGAAGCTGCCGTATCTCGTCGATCTCGGCGTCACCACCATCGAGCTCCTGCCGGTGTTCCAGTTCAACGAGACCGACAACCCGTTCGTCGATCCGACGACGGGCGCGCGCTTGTGCAACTACTGGGGCTACGCGCCGATCGGCTTCTTCGCGCCGCATCGCGGCTACTACGTCGAGGGTTGGGAGCACATGCGCTACCTGACCGGCTTCCGCGATCTCGTGAAGGCCTGCCATCGCGCGGGCATCGAGGTGTTCCTCGACGTCGTGTTCAACCACACCGGCGAGGACGGCCCCGACGGACCGACGATGTGCTTCCGCGGCATCGAGAACTCGATGTACTACCTGCTCGACGAGCACGACCGCTCGCGCTACGCGGATTTCTCCGGCACCGGCAACACGGTGAGCTGCAACCATCCGATGGTGCGACGGCTCATCCTCGACTGTCTGCGCTACTGGGCGGAGGTGATGCACGTCGACGGCTTCCGCTTCGATCTCGCCGCGGTGCTTTCGCGCGACGAGCAGGGCAACCCGATGACGAATCCTCCACTGCCGTGGGAGATCGAGATGGACCCGGCGCTCGCGCGTACGCGGCTCGTCGCCGAAGCTTGGGACGCGGCCGGGCTCTACCAGGTCGGTGCGTTTCCCGGCGAGCAGTGGTTCGAGTGGAACGGCCTCTTTCGCGACGACATCCGACGCTTCCTGCGCGGTGATCTCGGTATGGTCGGTGCCGTCGCAGCGCGGCTGTTGGGCAGCCCCGATCTCTACGAGCGACGCCGCCGCGAGCCCACGCAGAGCGTCAACTTCGTCACCTGCCACGACGGTTTCACGCTGCTCGACCTGGTGAGCTACGAGCACAAGCACAACCACCGCAACGGCGAGCACGATCGCGACGGCAGCGACGCGAACTGGAGCGCGAGCTACGGCGTCGAAGGTCCGAGCGACGACCCGGCGATCGTGCGCACGCGGATGCGGCAGCAGAAGAATGCGTTCGCGCTGCTGCTGCTCGCGCAGGGCACACCCATGTTGCTCGCGGGCGACGAGCTCGGACGCACGCAGGGCGGCAACAACAACGCCTACGGACAGGACAACGAGATCTCGTGGATCGACTGGCGGCGACTGCCGATGTTCGCCGAGCTGCATCGCTTCGTGCGGGGGATGATCCGTCTGCGGCAGACCCACGCGAGCCTGCGTCGACGGCGATGGTTGCTGGGCGCCGAGGTGCCGGCCACCGATGGCGATGCGGCGCGGGTGCGCTGGCACGGGCTCGAGCCCGATCATCCCGATTGGAGCTGGACGTCGCGCACGCTCGCGTTCACGTTGAGCGGGGCGGACGACGACGCGACGATCCATGTCGCGATCAACATGCACGTCGATGCGGTGCGCTTCCGATTGCCGGCGCCGCGACACGGTGCCGCCTGGTACGTCGCGGTCGACACCGCCGAGCCGAGCCCGCGCGATCTCGCGGAGCCCGGTGAGGAGCGCCCATGTGGTGCGCTCGATCGCGTGGTCGAGGGGCGCAGCATCCTCGTGCTGATCGAGCGCTAGCATTTTCCCGCGCGCACGCGCAGCATGCGATGGTGCTCGGTTACACCGGCGACCGCGTCTACGACACGATCCTCTATACTGCGCTCGCGATCGCGGTCGTCGCGATGATCGCATCGAAGTTCATCGCCGCACCGTATGGTCGCTTCGGCGAGCGCATGTCCCTGCCGAAGCTGCATCCGCGCTGGGGCTGGATGCTGATGGAGCTGCCCGCGACGCTGGTGTTCTGGCCGTCGTTCCTCACCGGGCCGAACGCGCACGCGACCGCGCCGATGTTCATCGCGGCGGTCTGGGGCGCGCACTACCTCAACCGCGGATTCGTGTTCCCGTGGCTCATCCGCGCGCCGCGATCGAGTCGTTCGTTCAGCGTGCTCGTGATCGGCAGCGGTATCGTGGTGACGTCGCTGCACGGCTGGCTGCACGGCTACTTCGTGTCGCGCTACGCGACCCACCTGCTAGGCGACTGGCTGGCCGATCCGCGCTTCCTCGTCGGGGTCGGACTCTATCTGTCGGGCATGGCGCTCAACATCCACTCCGACGCGATCCTCCGCAACCTGCGGACGCGCGAAGAAGTCGAGCGCGGCGAGCGGGTGTATCGCGTGCCGATGGGCGGCGGCTTTCGCTTCGTGACCAACCCGCAGTACTTCGGCGAGCTCGTCGCGTGGATCGGCTTCGCGATGGTCACCTGGTCGCTCGCGGGCGTGTTCATCCTGTCGATCTCGCTCGCGAACCTCGTGCCGCGCGCGATCGAGACGCATGCGTGGTACCGCGAGCGCTTCCCCGACTATCCCCGCGATCGTCGGGCGCTGGTGCCATTTTTGTTCTGACGGAGCGGCGTCGCGGAACGCTGGGCCGGCTGGGGGTACTGTCGACGAGGCGAGCCGCTCGGACCGAGGCGGACTGCGCCGCGCGTGGCCCGTGCACTCCGACAGCCGCACCGATCCCGACCGCAACTTCGACGCTACGCCAGCGAGCATCGAGGCGGTGCGGATGCGCACTGCGATCGAGCGCCGCCTGTTCGACAGCGAGTCGATCGCGCGCATCGGACGGTTCCTCGTGCTCGACGTGATCGGGCGCGGTGGCATGGGCACCGTCTATCGCGCCTACGATCCTCGCCTCGATCGCCGCGTCGCGGTGAAGGTGTTGCGCAGCGACCTCGCGATGACGACCGAGCGGCTCGAGCGGGAAGCCCAGGCACTCGCGCGGCTGAGCCATCCCAACGTCGTCACGATCCACGAGATCGGCGACGATCCGGCCGGCACGTTCGTCGCGATGGAGCTCGTCGAAGGCGGGACGCTCGCGCAATGGTGCCGCGACGCGCGGGAGACCGGGCGCGAGCGCGTGCGTCGATTGCTCGCGTTCGCGTTGCAAGCCTGCGACGGACTGATCGCCGCACACGAGCTCGGGCTCGTCCACCGCGATCTCAAGCCCGCGAACATGTTGGTCGGTCGCGATGGACGCTTGCGGCTCGCCGATTTCGGGCTGGTCGCGCTCGAGAGCCCGGCGAGCACGACGAACCCGCGTGACGTCGACATCGGCATCACCGCGAGCGGCGAGCTGATCGGCACGCTGGCCTACATGGCGCCCGAGCAGCTGGAAGGACGCGCCGACGCGCGCAGCGATCAGTTCAGTCTCTGCGCGAGCTTCTACGAGGCGTTGTTCGCGACGCGTCCCTACGGGGGCTCGAACCTCGCGGAGATCCGCGCTGCGTTCGATCGCGGTGTCGTCGAGCGCGCGTCCGGTGAGCGCGTGCCGGAGTACTTCGTGCGTGCGCTGCTGCGTGGGCTCGCGGTCGATCCACGTCGACGTTTCGCGACCGTGGTGGAGCTGCGCAACGCGCTCGCGCGCGGTGCGGGCCGTCGCGCTCGGCTCTTCACCGCGGTGGCGCTCGGCGGAACGATCGCGGCGCTGACCGGTTGGCAGCTGTCGCGCCCGCCGGTGTGCGAGCTCGATCCCACCGCGCTCGACCCGGCCTGGGATGCCAGCCGGCGCGCCGCAGTGCAGCAGGCGTTCGCGGCGGTGGGCGAGCGCTTCGCACCTGCGACCCTCGAACGGATCGAGCCCAAGCTCGATCGCGTCGCCGCGCGCTGGGCGGAGCAGCACGTCGCGCACTGTCGCGCCGAGCGAGCGCAGGACACCGATCCCGCGGCGCTCGAAGTGCAGACCGCGTGCCTCGAGCACGCGCGCACGAGCTTCGACACGATGACGGCCGAGCTCGCCCAGGGCGAACGCGACGTGCTGCTGCACGCCGTCGATATCGCCGACCTGCTGCTCGACACCACCGACTGCACATCGCCGCTCGCAGCGGAGATCGGTCGCGAGCGCGGTGGTGAGCTGATCGAGCGGCTGCAACGCGGACGCACCGCGATGGCGCTCGCACGCTACGAGGAGGCCGAAACGGTGCTCGCCTCGATCCTCGCGGACACCGAGCGTGGCGAGCTGCCGCTCGTGCGCACTGCGGCGGCGGGTGAGCTCGTCGGCCTGTACAACCTGCAGAACCAACACGAGCGCGCGGTCGAGCTCGCCGAGCTCGCGATCGACGACGCAGAGCTGGGCGGCGATCACGATACGATCGTGCGGCGTTGGGCGGTGCTCGCCGCAACGCTCGACGACGGGATGCCGCTCGAGCTCGCACGCTTCGCGTACGCACGCGCGCGTAGGCTGGCCGCGCGCGCCCCCACGTCGGCGTTGACGCTCGCGGATCTCGACTGGAAGGAAGGCAACTTCCTCACGCAGCAGGATCGTTTCGCCGACGCGATGCCGCTGCTCGAGCGTGCGTCGGAGGTGTTGCTCGCGGAGGACTCGCCGCGCGCCGCCGATGCCCTCGGTGTGCTCGCGATGTGCCGTGTGATGCTCGAAGACACGACGGCCGCGATCGCCACCGCCGAGCGTGCGCTCGCGGTCTCCGAGGCGCACTTCGGCAGCGAGCACCCCGAGGTCGCGCAGTTCGTCGGTCTGCTCGCCGATGTCCACGGGTTCGCGCTCGACGAAGCCACCTCGGAGCAGCTCTACACCCGCGCACTGGCGATCTACGCGGCCCATCCCACGTTCCAGCCGAGCAGCCGCGCCGCGACCCACCGCGGGCGCGCGCTCGCTCGCATCAACTTGCTGCGCCCGCAGGAAGCCCTCGCGGACTACGATGCGGCGCTGCGTTTGTTCGCCGCGATGGGCACGAGCCGCGGACGTGCGCTGTCCGACGCCTACCACGGTCGTGCGGTCGCGCTGCGCGAGCTCGGGCGCGTCGACGAAGCACTGCAGGCGCTCGATGCATCGCTGCGCGTGCTCCCCGAGCCGCTCGACACCGATCGCTACATGAGCGAGCGGCTGCGTGCGCAGCTGCTCGCGACGTCGGGGCGTCGCGACGAGGCGAACGCGGCGATCGATCGCGCGGCGGCGCTCGAAGCCGGTCTGCACGAGCCCGGCACCGCGCGCGATGCCAGCGCGGGCTGGGAGCTCGCCGGCGTGTTGAACCAGCTCGGGCGCACGCGCGAAGCGATCGCGCTGCTGGAGACCAGGCTGGCGCGTCTCGATCCGAGCTCGCGCGCGCATGGGATCTCGCTGCGCGTGCGACTCGGCGAGTCGTATCGGCTCGCCGGCGATCTCGCGGGCGCGCGCGCGCAGGTGCGCGCGGCGGAGTCCGAGCTCGCGGCGGGTGCTGTCGTGCCGCCGTTCGTGCGCGGCCAGCTCGACGATCTCGCCGAAGCGCTCGCTCTACCGCGATGAGCGATCGCTCGCGCGCCGAGCTCGTCAGCCGGGCGTCGGCATCGCCCAACCCTGCACGGTGGCTGCATCGACGCCGTAGACGTCCATCGCGACGCCTTCGACGGTCTCGATCGCGGTCTCGAGGTTCGGCAGGCTCTCGACGAACAGCCCCGTGGTCGATGCACCGAGATCCGAGACGTCGACTCCGAGAGCGCCGAGCGCTTCTTCGAGCTGCGCATCGTCGATCGTGCGCACGCCTCCGGCCAGCGGACCATTCGCAGGATCGCTCATCGCGTGCAATCCGATCACCACACCGGCGCCCTCGCCGAGGTCGTGCAGCACGTCGGCCAGCTCCGTGTCGGTCACCGCGACGAGCAGCTTGCCCGCGGCGCGGTTGCTGTAGAACACCAACCGCGCGTACATCGACTGCTCCCAGAGGCCGAAGAACGCGACGAGCTCCGCGTCGCGCTCCGCAGCACACGCGGCATCGCCCGCGTAGGCCTTCGCAGCCGCGAGGTGGATCGCCATCTGGCCGTGGTAGCCCATCTGGTAGCTGTAGTTCGCGGCATCGGCAGGCATCGCCATCGGATCGAGCGCTGCGTTGCTGCCCCACGACGCCGAGATCGCGTCGATGGTTGCGTCGTCGATCGTGCCCTCGGTGAGGCTCACCGCGTACGCGTAGTGCAGACCGATGAAGCCGCCCTTGTCGACGAGCTGTCGCACCTCGAGGCCACCTTCGTTGATGCCGCGATCGGAGTCGCCCCAGATCCCGCCATCGGGACCGGGCGCCCAATTGCCGCCCGCATCGATCAGATCCTGCTCGCCGGCGCCGATGATCGCGACGAACTCGGCGAAGGCCTGATCGACGATCGCAGCGAAGCCC
>DASZPU010000882.1:0-16231 GCA_035550195.1 Nannocystaceae bacterium | reverse complement strand
AACGAGGAGAGAAGCTGAACTTTCATCGTGTTGCTCACTTCGAGTACGCCGGCCCGATGCCGAGCCCGGCCTGCCAACGGAACGCGCGCGGAAAATCCTTGTCGTAGTCGAGGCGATGACCGCCCGCGCGCAACAGGTAGGTCGGTCGACTGACGCCGCCGCGCAATGCGAGGCTGAGCTTGCGACCGAGCTTGAAGTACAGCGCGAAGTCGGCACCCCAGTTCACGCCGAAGCCACCGAGCAGATCGTTCGAGCGCGAGCCCGCGATCGGCATCATGGTGACCGGATCGATCTGGCTGTCGTCGGTGATGCGTTGGTGGCCGAACGCGAGCCCGAACGCAGCGTGGGGCAGCAGTGCCGGGCGCACGCGCCACCAATACGGTAGCGCGATCAGATCGACCGCGAGATCGAACTCGAACCGATTCACGCGCAGATCCACGTCGCTCACCGCGTCGCCGAGCCAGCGATCGCGCGAGAACACGAAGCCCGGCAGCAAGCGCGGATGGATGATCAGATCGACACCGAGATCGAGCCCGGTCTTCTCGGAGACATCCGCGCCGTCGAAGCTCTGATCACCGATGCGCGAGGCATACATGCCGCGCACCCAGAAGTTCGCGTCGTCGGGTTTCTTGTCGCGCCAGTACTCGCGCACCTCGCCGCTGTGCCCCGGTCGCGGGCGCGGCCCCGGACGCGGACGCGGCTGCTTCTCCGGCTCGAGCTCGACGTCGTCCCAACGCCCCGACGGAATGAAGCTCGCCCAGTAGAAAGGATGCTCGGTCGCACGATGCCGCGCGAGCTTGAGCTGCGCCGCGCGCAACGCCTCCGAGCGCCCGTCGCCGTGCTTCAGCTTCTTGTAGTACGCGACCATGAGATCGCGGGTCGCTTCGTCGTCGACCTTCCACAGGCTGATCACCTGGCTCTCCGAGCCCGCGATGACGAGCGCACGACGCAGGCCGTAGACGCCCTCGCCGTTCTTCACCTCGCCGACGCCGGTCTCGCACGCCGACAGCACCACGAGCTTCGTGCCCCACAGATCGAGCGAGCTCACTTCGAGCGCGGTGAGAATGCCGTCGTCGTCACCATCGGCGCGCAGGTTGGCACCGCGCAAGGCGAGCCCCGATCGCACCAACGGATTCTCGCTGCCGGGCGGCGCCGCGAAGTCGGCATCGCTCTTCACGTACTTCACGCCGCGCGCACCAGCGCCGGCGATCATCTCGTCGGTGAGGAAGAAGCCGTGGGTCGCGATGTGCAACACCGCGGGCTTCTCCGCGCTGCGCAGCGCCGACTCGCTGGCCGCGTCGCCGACCAACGTGCGCGCGTCCTTCACGACCTTGCTGATCGCGTCGGCCTCCTGCGCGGTGCCGGGCAACGGCGGGAACGAGATGCCGCTCATGTCGGCGGAGCGCCGGCCACTCTTCGCACCCGAGCTCGCCGTGCCGCCGGAGAAGTCGGGGTTGCCGACGACGAGCGCACCGGTGCTCGACGGCCGTTCGTTCGCGAAGCGCAGCAGATCGCGTCCGCTCGACAGATAGCTGAACTCGTAGTCGCGCACGAGCCAGCGCCCGCGCTCGTCGGCGAGCGCCGCGAACGGAATCAGGTTGAGCGTGCCGTCGGGCGAGACCAGCACGTGATCGACCTTCTTCAGCGCAGGACGAACCTTCGCCATCGTGAGCCGATCGACGCGCTGCGCGAGCGCCATCACGTCCTTGTAGTCCGGGTTCGCGAGCGCCTTGCGCAACGCTGCGACCGCGTCGTCGATCGGCTTCGCGGGCCCGAGTGGAATCATCGTCGCGTTGCCGGAGTGCCGCACCACGTAGGCGACGTAGTGCAGCTCGCCGAACGCCTTCGCGAAGCTCTTGTAGCGCGCGTCGAAGCGGCGGTAGCTGGCGATCTCGACCAGCGCGGCGTCCTCGGGAATGTTGGCCTGCACGCGCGCGAGCTCGACCGGCTGCAGATCCTCCGGCACCGCGTTCGCGTCGCCGAGCTTGCGCTCGAGCGCATCCACCTCGTTCTGCGCCGCGGAGATCTTCGCGCGATAGTCGGCCGGCGCTTCCTGCTCGCCGGGCCCGCGCAGCATCAACGTCGCGACCTGCCCACGCAGCTCGCGAAGACGATCGAAGTCCGCGCGCGTGCTGTCGTCGAGCCGGCCGCGCATCGCTTGTTGCGCGCCGCTCACCGCATCGAGCACGCGCCCCTTGCGACGCAACACCGTGTTGATGCCGAGCCGCGTCGCGACCTCGTCGTTCGCGGCGTAGTGCACGTTGTAGCTGATGACGCGATCGGTGCCGCTGACGTAGCCCTCCAGCGCCGCCCGCTTCTGCGCCTCGCTGCCGGTCGACACCTCTTGGATGAGGTGACGCTCGTTGAGCTCGGCCGCGCGCGTCGCCATCGAGATGAGCAGTGCCGGCTCGCGGCCCGCGGCCCACAACGTCTCGGCGTAGTGGTTGAGCGTCGCGCCGATCGACGGCGAATCGGGCGGCAGCTTGGCCTCCTGCATCGCGAGCAATCGCTTCCAGATGTCGATCGCCTTGTCGTACTCGCCCATCGAGCGATAGAGGCGACCGACCCGCGTCAGCGAGCCGTAGCGCACCGTGCCGTCTTCGCCGTAGACCTTCGCGGTGATCGCATCCTCGCGCTCGAGCAGCGTGCGCGCCTCGGCGAAGTCGCCGCGCTCTTCGTACGCGCGACCGAGATCACCGAGCCCGCCGATCAAGCGCATGTCGCCGCCGAGATCGCGCTCGGCGAGATCGAGCCGCGCCTTGTAGTGCCCGATCGCTTCGTCGAGCTTGCCGAGCTCCGACGCGACGTCGCCGAGCCCTTCGTAGGCCATCTCCAGCTCGTCGAACGAGCCGCCCTCCTTCGCTTCCGCGAGCGCTTGCTCGTAGCCGGCCTTCGCCTTGTCGTATGCGCCGCGCGAGAACTCGAGCCGCGCGAGCCCGCTGAGCGCCGCGGCGATCAGCTTCTTGTCGCCGCTCTTGTTCGCGCGCGCGAGATTCTCCTGCAACAGCTGCTCGGCCGGCGCGAACTCCTGCCGCATGATGTGCAGGTTCGCCAGCACCGCGCGGTAGGTCGGAAGGTTGGTGTTGTCGGGCTCGTCGTGATCGAGCAGCGCGACGCCGTCGCGCGCGAGCTCGTAGGCCGCGTCGAGGCGACCTTCCTGGAACGCCGCCATCGACTCCGCGATCTTGGTCTCGCCGGGCGACGCCGCCTTCGGCGTGATGCCCATCTCCTTCTGCAGCTCGGCCGCGAGCGCATCGGCCTCGGCATCACGACCGAGCTTGCGCAGCGAGTCGAGCACGATGACCGACGAGACCTGCGCGCCCTGATCCTTCCAACCGGCGATGCGCGACAGTGCTTGCAACGCGATGCTGCCCAGCTGCAACGCGACGTCGTACTGCTGCATCTGGTGCGCCATCGCAGCGGCTTCGACCATCTGCCGCGCCTGCGCCTCGCTCATCGTGTCGGGATCGAGGTTGGGCTCCGCGGCGGCCGGCTCTTCGGCGTGCGCGACCGCGACGGTGGGAAGGGCGAGGGCCAACGAGAGCGCGAGCGCGACCGACCGAGCGAGCATGAGCAGAGACGAGCTTCATAAAGTGTCCGACGCGCCCATGCGATCGAGGTGTCCCGATTCGGTGCGTCGTGATCACGCGGTGCGTAGCCATGCGGCCACGTCCGACACGAGCGTGTCGAAGTCGGGCGCGACGAACAGATCCGCTTGGTAGTCGGTGGTGCCGTAGTCGTGCTGCGCCATCGCGTCGAGATCCCATGCGCGCCAGCGCGCGCGATCCATGGCGTTTTCGAGCTCTCCGACCGAAGAGAGCAGTCCGGCTCCGAGCGCACGCACCTCGCCGGCTTCGCGGCAGCACCCGAACTCGAGCGCGAACCAGAACACGCGCTCGAGTCGGCCCAGGCGGGTGTCGTCGGCGATCGCCGCGAATGCTCCGCACGCACGCGCGAGCTCGGCGATGCGCGGATCGGCGAGCAGCGCGACGTGGCCGACGAGCTCGTGGATCACGTCGGGCTCGGGCGTGTACAGCGGCGACGACGGATGGCGCACGTACTGCGTCGCGAGGAACACGCCGCGCGCGAGCGCAGCGAAGAACGGACGTGCAGGTACGAGGCCCGCCACCGGTGCGAGCCGGAAGCCGCTCGCGCGCGCGAGCATCGCGGACACCTCCGCGAGCTGCGGGATCGTCGTGGACGACAGCGGCACTTCGCGCTGGGCCGCGAGCACCTCGGCGCACGCGTGCTTGCGATGCAGCGGATCGATCCGCGCACGCACGCGTCGCCAGGTCGCGTGCTCGTCGTCGGTGTACTCGATGCGCGCGGGCTCGACGTGGATCGCGAGCGCTGCGAGCTCGTCGCGGCGCACGCGGTAGTGGAGATCGGAGAAGGTCGGATGGGTCTGCGGTTGCATCGGCGGCTCCGGAGGAGCGGGCCGACCGGCGGACGGATCACGCGACACGCATCGCGACGACCGCCCGGGCGGGCGGCCTCGCGTGTTGGGTGCACGAGGTCACGCCCGCAGGCCACGGTACGCATACGCATACGCGCGCGAACCGAGGGCGACGGGCGAGATCATCGTTCGTCACGATAGCACATTGCCCAGCCGCTTCGCGACTTGCCCAGCGCAGCCACTGGAGCGCGGCTGCGATCACGCGCGGATCGACCGGGGCACACGCGTTGCAGTCGTCGGCGTGCATGGGGACGCGGGGAGTCTTCGGGATCATGGTGTTCGTGCTCGGCGTCGGCGCCGGCTGCAGTGCGGGCACGGGAGCGGACGGCACATGGTGCCGAACACCTGCGGGCTGCTTGCCGGGCGGCGAAGCGGACGCGGATGCAGACGATGGATCGATCGCCGACGACGACGGTGACGGATCGGAATCGGAGAGCGACGACGATCACGGCGATCCTTCGGGCGACGACGACGATGGACCCACGGAGGATCCGGGGCTGCCGTGCGACGTCGCGGATGCGCTCGTGCGTGCGTGCGGGATGTGCCACGCGGAGGTGCCGATCTTCGGCGCACCGATGCCGCTCGCGACGTACGCGGATCTGCACGTGCCGGCGAAGAGCGATCCGACGCGCAAGGTCTACGAGGTCGTGGCCGAGCGCATCACCGCCGAGGTCGCGCCGATGCCTCCGTCGGGCGACATCACCGACGACGAGCGGCAGCTCCTGCTCGATTGGATCGCCGCAGGTGCGCCCGCGGATCCCGACGCCGATTGCGACGGCGGTCCCGACCCCACCGGTGACGACCCCGAAGGTCCGGACGCACTGCCCTGCGATGCCGACTACGAGATCCGTGCGCACGCCGACGGCGACGCGAACGCGCCGTTCCACGTGCCGGCCCAAGGTGCCGACGATCTCTACCAGTGCTTCTCGTTCACGGTGCCGTTCGGTGAAGCGACGCAAGCGCTCGCGTGGTCACCGATCATCGACGACGAGCGCGTGATCCATCACTGGATCCTCTATCGCAAGCACGGCGGCAGCGAGCCCGACGGCGGCGTGTATCCCTGCGACGTCTCGCTGCAGGTCACCACCGATTTCGTCGCGGGTTGGGCACCGGGCGGCGAGAACGTGGTGATGCCCGACGGCGTCGGGCTCGAGCTCGCGTCGCCCGGCGACACCTTCATCCTGCAGATCCACTATCACAACACGATGCACTACGAAGACGCCGACGACTCCAGCGGCGTCGCGTTCTGCGTCGCCGACACGCCCGCACCGCAGACCGCCGGCATCGTCACGCTCGGCACCGTCGGCATCAACATCCCCGCGGGCGCGCAAGATCACCAGGAGATCGGCAACTGCGGATTCCTCAACACCGTGTTCTGGCCCGAGCTGCACATCATCGGCGCCTCGCCGCACATGCATCAACTCGGGCGCGCGATGAAGACCGAGCTGTTGCGCTCGGGCGGCGTCACCGAAACGATCGTCGACGTGCCCGCGTTCAACTTCGAGAACCAGCTCATGTACTTCCTCGACGAGGAGATCGTGGTGAATCCCGGCGAGTCGCTGCGCACCACGTGCACGTGGGACAACCCCGGGCCCGCGCCGGTGCAGTTCGGTGAAGGCACGACCGACGAGATGTGCTTCGACTTCGTGCTCGCCTATCCGATCGACGGGATGGGCAATCGCAACTGCGGCATCGCGTTCTAATCGGCCTTCACCGGCACGAGGCCCCACGCCGTCGGCACGCGCAGCAGGCCGTCCTTGCCGCGGCGCAGCTCGACGTCCGCGAGCGTGCGGCCGACGAGCTCGCCGTCGGCGGTGCGCAGCTGCGTGTCCTTGGCCAGCTTCACGCGCGGCGCATCGACGAGATCGCCCCAGTCCACGACCGTACCCATCGCTCCCGCGCCGCAGCCGAAGCCGCCGTCGTTGGGCTCGAGCGGCTTCATGTTCTTCGCGCGCGCGAAGCCACGGACGCGCACGTGCTCTTCGCACGGCTGCACGTACTCGAGCTCGACCCAGCCCTTGCCGTCGTTGTGCACGATGTGGCCGAGGTAGAAGCCATCCTCGGACGGCAGCGCGTACAGCTGCGCGCCGCCCTTGCGCACGAAGATCTTCGTGCCCGGCGCGAGCACGGCTTCGTTCGAAGGGATCGCGAACGGCTTGTCCTCGAAGACCGGCGCGAGCGCGCTCCCATCGATCCAACCTTCGAAGCGCTCGTCGCTGGTGCGCACGCGCGCGCGCTCGCCTTCGCGTGCGAGGATCTCGATCAGCTCGCCGGGTGCGAGCTCGATCGCACCGTCTCCGGGCTTCGGCTTGCCCGTGAGCGGTTGCAACGCGACCTCGCGCGCGAGCTGGGGCGCGAGGTCGGCGGTGGCGAGCCACACCAAGAGCTTCACATTGCCGATCGACGCGTTCGCGGCGACGCGCACCGCATCCTGCTCGATCGCCGCGACGTAGAGCCGCTCGAACGCTTGCTTGCCACCGCCGTCGCCGACGATCGCACCGCCCTTCACCAGCCGCAGCGCGCCACGTCGACCGACGATCGCTTCCTTCGTACCGGTCGCACCGCCGAGCATCGTCCACGCGGCGTCGTCCTCGGTCGTGCGCTCGACCACCGCGGTCTGCGGTGCAGGCGTGGTCGGCTCGACGTCCGATGCCGGCGTGACTGCACCTTCGATCGGCGCCGCTTCGATCGGTGGCTCGCTCTTCGCCGCGGGGCGACACGCGAAGACGAGCCCCACGAAGGCCGAGATGGTGCGGCGCATTGCGATCGAGACGATAGCGCGAAGACGCTGCGTGCTTCTACGTAGCTCGAACTGCGGAATGAAATGCTGCGAAGAGCGTGGTCTGCTGGCCTGGGCAGGAGGCGGGGACGAATGCGACGATTCGCGATGGGCTTGGTGTGCGCTGCGGCGTGCGGTGGATCGAACGGAAGCGATACGACGTCGGCGTGGCAGCCGGGCGACGAGAGCACGGGTGCGCCGAGCGAGAGCAGCAGCGGCGCGCAACCGCAGAGCGAGGGCGACAGCGAAAGCGCGGGCGAGAGCGACCCGCGACCGACGACGACGACGACCAGCGCAGCGGAATCGAGCGGCGACGCATCGAGCAGCGAAGGTCCGATGTGTCTGCCCGCGACCGAGCCGTGCACCGACACGGCGCAGTGCTGCGGTGCGCTCGAGTGCGGGACGACGTCGCTCGGGCAGGTGTGCTGCGGTCAGACCGGCGAGAGCTGTGCGACCGCGAACGGCGAGGACTGCTGCGGCGATCTACTGTGCATCGACGGCGCGTGCGGCTACGACCTCGAGAACGTCTGCGAAGCGCCGTGCACCGAAGCGCCTGCGCTCGTGATCGAGAAGAATCGTTTGATCGACACGATCGGCGGCTCGTGGCTCGGCATCTGCGGCGACGTCAACCACACCTACGGCTATCACGTGCCGGCCGCGAACCTGCCGTCGGACGACTACTCGCTCGAGGGCGCCGCGAATGCTCCGGTGTGCGACTACCATGCCGCCGCGATCGACATCGGCATGGACTGGCCGGCATCGCGCGAGTGGTTGATGTGGCTCATCCCCGCGATCGCGAACGACGACATCACCGGCATCGCGGAGGTCATCGGCAGCTACGACGGCGTGAACGTGCGCTACTGGTCGGACGGCACCGGATGGAGCGTCGACGGCATCGAGTACACCGGCGAGGGGCACGACACCTGGACCCACGTCGCGATCTATCGCTCCACCGCGTTGGAAGACCACGGCATCCTCGCCGGTTGGACGGCCGACGGCGGTCCTTGACGGCGCGCGCACGCGGGCCGTACCGTGCCGATCCCCGCTGATGGCGAACATCGAGCCCACGTACGACTCGCCGCCGAGTCATCCGAGCACGCCGGGTGATCGACTCGCGCTGCTCGGCGTCGGCACGCTCGCGACGCTCATCGCCTCGGGTCACGGACGCGACGAGTACGACGCGATCAAGCACAAGATCCGCGAGCTCGTCGCGAAGGACCCCATCGACTCGCTGCTCGCCACCATCTTGGGCGGCGGCCTGCTCTTCTACGAGCTCGAGCGCGGCAAGAATCCGCGCTGCAACACCTACTGGGATGCGGTGCTCTACGTCGCGACCAGCCTGTCGGTCGGCTTCGACGACGTCTTCCCGAAGACGCAGGCGGGCAACGCGATCGCGGCGCTCGTGCAGACCTTCGGCCCCGCGATGGCCAACAACGCGTTCGGCAAGCCCGCGGCCGCCGTGCCCGCGCCCGCACCCGCGCCGGCGAACGACGAGCTGCTCGACGTGAACAAGGCCATCCTCGCGCGCCTCGACGAGATCGCGAAGCTGCTCGCGAAGAAGTAGCGAGGCTAAAAATGAGCGACGATCACGTTGGTGCCGCCTTCGCGGGCGACGTCGTTGACGTGGATCGTCAGCATCGCGGTGCCGGGTGGCAGCCCGACCATGCCGGAGAGATCGATCGTCGGCAGCGTGATCTGCCCGAAGCCGGTCGTGCCGAGCTGGCCGAGCAAGCCGTCGACGAGCTGCGCCTCGAGTAGATCGATGAGCGCGGCTTCCATGTCGATCGACGCATCGTCGGCGGTGAGCTCGGTCTCCACGCGCACGACCTCCGCCAGATCGAGCGCGATGCCGTCCTCGCTCGCGACGATGTTCACCTTCACCACCAACGTGGTGAACGCGGTGAACTCGACCGGGTTGCCTTGAATCGTGAGCGTCGCGTCGATGCGGATGTCGCCGATGGTCGCGAGCAGCTCGCCGGTGTCGCCACAATCGGAGACGGTGGGCGCGAGCATGCCGCTGACCACCACGTTCAGATCTTCGACGAGCCCGCCGCCGCCGAGCTGATCGCCCGAGAGCGGGAACTCGAGCAGACCGCCGCGCCAACCCGCGAAGAGCAGCTCGTTGAGCGTGTCGTCGGCGAGCGCGATCTCCAGCGCGGCGTCGCGCGGGATCGCGAGCTCCTGCATGCCAGTGCCGCAGCCCGAGCGCGTGGGCACGCCGTCGTTCTCGTACGGCGTCACCGCGAGCGTGGGATAGCCGCCCGCGCGCAGCACCACCGCGCCACCCATCGGCGGCGACTCGTTGCCGTGGAAATCGGTCGACGCGAAGTCGGCCGCGAGCTCGACCGGGATCGACTTGCGCGCGTTGCCGAGGTTGGGGAACGAGAACTCGGTGGCGAGCGCGAGCGCCGACAAGCCGTTCGCGAGCGCAGGCCCGAGGTTGCTCTGGATCTGATCTTCGAGCGCACCTTCGAGATCGGCGACCAGCGAGTCGTGGATGAACACCTCGACCACGCTGAGCAAGAAATCCGTCCAGCCGTTGTCCGACCAGATCTCGACATCGTCGGGATTCACGATCGCGTCGACGCCTTGCAGCGTGGCGGAGAGTTGATGGTTGTCGTCGACGCCGAGCAAGAGCGTGCCGGTGACGGTGACGGCGGCGATGCTCAGGCCGCCGGTGCTGTCGCCGCCCGCGAGCTCGCACGCGAAGTTGGTGCAGTCGAAATTCAGATCGCCGTAGATGTCCTGCAGCGCCGCCGTGATGGCGATGCCGCCGTTGGTGCCCTGCAGTCCGACCATCGCGGAGCCGAGCTCGAGCGAGGTGAGGTAGACGTCGTAGCCCGCCGAGCTCGCGACCGGCGTGGTCGGATCGACGAACGCGTTGGTGTCGAAGGCCCCGAGCGCGAGCTCGAGCACGGTCGCGAGATCGTCGACCGGCATCGAGTGATCGCCGTCGTCGAGCGATTCTTGATCGAGCCAGAAGCCGAGGCCCTCGGGCACGGGATCGTCGCTCGGCGTCATCGGCTCGTGGTACGTGTCGGACCACAGCAGCGACTGCACACGACGACGCGCATTGCCAGCGTCGTCGGTGGCTTCGAACACCAGCAAGTTGCCGCCGACGTCGACCGCGACGTCGTGCGTGAAGCTGCCGTCGTCGGCGACGGTGACGGGATCGCCGTTGAGCGTGAGGCTGTCGATCGCACCGAGCCCGCTCGACACCGTGCCCATCACGGTGACGGTGGGCGTGCCGAGGTCGCCGGTGATCGTCGCGGCGCGCGGCGGATACTCGACGTCGATCTGCGGGCGACACTCGTTGCTCACCGCGAGCGGCGTGTGCGTGCACGTGCCCCCGTCGCACGCATCTTCGGTGCACGGGTTGTCGTCGTCGCAGTCGCAACCGCCCACGGTGGTGTCGGCGCTGCCGACCGTCGCGTCGTCGGTGCCGACGGTCATGCCGTCGGTCGCTTCCGTCCCGCCGATCGATCCATCGGCCCCGGGATGACTCGAGTCGTCACCGCACGCGATCGCAGTCGCACACAAACCCAGGAAAAGCCCGCCCCACCGCATCTGCACACCAGCCTACCATGTTCGTCCAGCGCGACCGTGAACCTCGATCGCGCAGGTACGCAGTGCGAGCGTCGACAACGAAACGATACATGGCCGAACGGTCCACCGCGCGCGATCGCGCTGCGCTCGTATCGCCGTACGCGATCCGTTTGGTGTACCGGCCCGCGGATGGCTATTGTGGTGCAATGCCGTTTCGGATCCCGGGCCCTTCGACATTGCTCGCCAGCTCGCTCGTCCTCGCGGTGGTGCCGTCGTGCGCCGATCCGTGCGTCGACGACGGGCTCATCCAGGACAAGCAGGACTGTCCGGGGCTCTCGGGCGCGACCGACTCCGCGACCGATTCGGACACCGACTCGGACAGCGTCACCGACAGCAACACGATGACGTTGTCGGCGACCGACTCGATGAGCGACTCGCTCACGAACGGATCGATGTCGATGAGCGCGTCGCTGACCGACACCGATTCGATGACCAACACCGACTCGATGACGGCCTCGATGACCGACACCGACTCGATGACCGACACCGACTCGATGACCAACACCGACTCGGACACCGACGGCACGCTGTGGTGCGTCGACGCGGACATGGACGGCTTCGGCGATCCCGACGACTGCATGAACGCGCCCGATCAACCGCCCGGCACCGTCGACAACATGGACGATTGCGACGACTCCGATCCCGACACGTTCCCCGGCGCCGCGCCCAACGACGACATGGACGCGTGCATGCACGATGGCGACGGCGACGACTGGGGCGACGACGATCCCGGACCCGGCATCGATCCCGGCACGGACTGCGACGACGACGACATCGCGACCTTCCCCGGCGCCGCATCGAGCGAAGCCGATCTGTGCACGACCGACGCAGACGGCGACGGCTGGGGCGACGCGACACCCGGTGGTGGTGGTGACCCCGGTGCCGATTGCTACGACGGCAACGCGGATCTCAACCCCGACACGATGGCGCTCTCCGTGTTCGTGTCGATCGGCCTGAACGGTCCGGTGGTCGCGACGCCGTCGCTCGACGGCGACGCGACGCTCACGATCACCGCCGAGCTCGACACGCCCAACCAGTGGAACCCGGTGTCGGCGACGATCGACGAGACCGGACTCATCGTGCTCAACAACGACTCCGGCAATCGCCTCTACTCGGTCGACTACTCCGGCGTGTGCGACGGCACCGAGACCGAAGGCACCACCACGCCGTTCCCCGACGCGCACGGCGTCGACATCTTCTGCGGCGTCGCGTTCGGTCCCGACGGCGTGCTCTACGGCGTGCGCAACGACACCGACGAGATCGCGGAGTTCGATCTCACCACCGGCCAAGTCGCGGGCGCTGTTCCGCTCGACAACGGCGGCATGGGCCTCAACGTCGGGTCGTGCGGCATGAGCTTCGACTGCCACACGCAGCAGATCCTGCTCGCCGACGGCGATCGCGGTGACATCTACACCGTCGATCCCGAAAATGGTGGGCTCACGTTGGTCGCCGACACCGATCTCACGTGGTCGCCCACGGGGCTCGCCTACGAGCCGGTCGATCGCGTGGTCTATGTCGCCGGCGGCACCGAGTTCTATCGCATCGCCATCGACGGCAGCAACGCGGTCGAGATGCTCGGTACCTTCGACGACGGCATCTTCGCGGTGTCGGACTCGAACATCGAGGTGCTGCCGATCTGCATCTAGCGCGGTGTGATAGCGTGGCAGCGATGGTCCGCGCGCACGCCCTGCTGTGTTCGATCCTCTTCGCCGCCTGCACCGCGAAGGAACAGGCTCCGCCGCCGCGACCGATCGACGAGACGATCGAGATCGCTCCGCGCGGCACGCCCGACACCAAGGTGCTCGAGCCCGGCGCCGAGCCGCGGCGCGTGCTGAAGCTGCATCCCGCGGTCGGCACCGACGAGACGTTCGAGATGCGCATGGGCATGCGCATGGGCATCCGACAAGGCGGCGGGCAGCTGCCGAGCGTCGCGATTCCCACCACCGTGACGCGCATGCGCTCGAAGGTGCAGGAGGTCGAGGGCAGCGTGTTCTCGGTCGCGCAGACGGTCGAAGGTGTCGAGCTGATCCCGCAGGCCGACACGCCGCCGCAGGTGACGACGCAGATGCGTGCGGCCATCGATCCGCTGGTGCACTACCGTGCGACGGTGCGCATGGACGAGCGCGGTGCGGTGCTCGGCGGCACGGTGGTGGTGCCCGGCGATCTGCCGGCGATGGTGAAGCCGCAGATGGAACAGCTCGCGCAGAACATGGGACAGATCGCGGTGCCGCTGCCCCCCGACGCGATCGGCGTCGGCGCGCGCTGGACCGCGACCACCGATCTCGATCAGAGCGGCATGAAGCTGCGCCAGAGCGGCGAGTACGTGTTGCTCGCGCTCGAGGGCGAGCACGCGACGATCGACGCGACGATCACCCAGACGCTGCTCGAGCCGGAGATCCAGGTGCCGGGCATGTTCGGCACCACCGCGAAGGTCGGCGACTTCCGCTCGTCGGGCACGAGCAAGCTCGAGCTCGACCTCGATCACCTCGCGCCGACGAACGTGGCGATGCAGATGGATCTGCACATGGCGATGGACATGACGGTGCTCGGCCAGGCCCAGCACACCGAGATGGACTTGGGTCTCGAGCTGCAGATGAAGCGGAACTAGCCCTTGCGGGTCGCGCGGATCAGCATCACCGCCATCAGCACGAAGAAGCCGACGCCGAGCAGATCGTAGCCGCGCTCGCCGAGCGCTCCGACGATGCTGCCGTGCAGCGAGAGCGCGGCGAGGCCGTCGCCCATGCGTGCGGCCACGATCGCATACAGCACGCCCGCGAGCGCGCCACCGGCGACGAGGCCGGTGGAGTAGAGCTGCCCGGGGCCGAACTCTTCCTCTTCTTCGCCGTGCTTCGCGGGCGCCTTCTTGGGCTTGCCGCGATCGGCGATCCAGCGCACGACGCCGCCGCAGAAGATCGGCAAGGTGGTCGAGAGCGGCAGATAGGCACCGACGGCGAACGCGAGCGCAGACACCCCGCACAGCTCGACGGTGACCGCGAGGAACACCCCGACGAGGACGAACTGCCAGTCGAGGTTGAACGCGAGCAGGCCCTTGATGAGCGTCGCCATCAGCGTGCCCTGCGGCGCCGCGAACTTGTCGCCGATCGCGTGCACCATCTTGCCGGTCGCGGGATCGACGTGCGCATTGTCGAGGAGCTGCACCGTCGCACCGATCACGAACGCGGCCGCGACCACGCCGATGAACAGCCCGATCTGCTGCGCACGCGGCGTGGCCCCGACGAGGTAGCCGGTCTTGAGATCCTGGCTGGTCGCACCCGCGTTCGCGGCCGCGATGCACACCATGCCGCCGACGCACAGCGCCATCGGTTGATACGCGTCACCCGTCCAGCCGAGGCCCGCGAAGATCAGGCACGTCGCCATCAACGTCGCGATCGTCATGCCGCTGATCGGGCTGTTCGACGAGCCGATGATGCCGACGATGCGGCTCGCCACCGTCACGAAGAAGAAGCCGAACAGCACCATCATGAGGCCGAGCAGCAGCTTGCTCGCGATGCCTTGGCCAGGGATGAACGGCAGCACCGCGACGATCACCGCGAGCCCGAGGCTGCCGCCGAGCACGACCGACATCGGGAGATCGCGATCGGTGCGCTTGGTGCCCGCAGGGCCGGTGCCGCCCATCGAGCCCATGCTGCCCTTCACCGCGCCGATGATCGTCGGCAGCGTCTTGAGCAGCGTGATGAAGCCGCCCGCTGCGACCGCGCCCGCGCCGATCTGGCGGATGTACGCGAAGTAGATCGCGGTGTTGAGCTTCGCGAACTCGTGCGTCGCGGCGTCGTAGCCGAAGCGATTGGGATCGAGCGGATCGTAGCCGAGCTTGAGCAGCTGGTTCGCGATCATCTCGCCGGGCACGAGCGACGCGAGCAGCGGGATGAAGCCGAGCCACGCGAGCACGCCACCGGCGACCAACATGCCGGTCGAACGCATGCCGAGGATGTAGCCGACGCCCATGTACTCGGGCGTGATCTCGGCGTTCACGGTGGCGGCCGGGAACACCTTGCTCTTCATGTCGCTCACCCACGTCGGGGCTTCGGCGATGATGCCGAGCACCTTCTGGCCGATCGCGTAGCAGAACGCGAAGCCCAGGCCTTGGTAGGCGATCTTCGCGAGCTCACCGCCCTTCTCGCCGGCGATGAGCACACCGGCGCACGCGGTGCCTTCGGGATACGGCAGCGTGCCGTGCTCTTTCACGATGAGCGCGCGCCGCAGCGGGATCATCATCAGCACGCCGAGCACGCCGCCGAGCAGCGCGAGCGTGAAGATCGTCCAGTAGTTGAAGAAGGGCGCGCCGATCGACTCGCCGTCGCCGTCCTTCGCGAGGAAGAGGAACCCGGGCAGCGTGAACACGACACCGGCTGCGACCGACTCGCCCGCGGAGCCGATGGTCTGCACGATGTTGTTCTCGAGGATGGTCGAGCCGCCGAGCTTCTTGAGCAGCGAGATCGACAACACCGCGATCGGAATCGACGCGCTGACCGTGAGCCCGGCCTTGAGCGCGAGATACACCGTCGACGCACCGAAGACGATCCCGAACAGCGCGCCGATCACCACCGCCTTGACGGTGAACTCGGCGGTGTTCGACTCGGCGGGTACGTAGGGCTGGAACTTCGACTCGTCGGCCACGCGCCGCGGATGGTAGCAGTCCGTGAGACCATCCCCCGGTGATGTTCTTCGGGTGGCTCGACGAGCGGCGGCGGAAGCGGATCCTCGAGCATCCGTTTCCGGAGGAGTGGGACCGGATCCTCGCGCGGCGCGTCGCACATGTCGCGTACCTCGACGAGGACGAGCGCGCGCATCTGCGTCAGCTCGTGCAGGTGTTCGTCGAGGAGAAATCCTGGGAGGGCCTCGGTGGGCTCGAGATGACCGACGAGATCCGCGTGACGATCGCCGCCGAGGCGTGCCTCCTCATCCTCGCGCTCGAGCACGCGCTCTACAAACAAGTCGAGAGCATCCTCGTCTATCCGAAGACCGTGGTCGCTCCGCCGCAACCGCAGTCGTTCTTCTCGGTCGCGCGCGCACCGATGGCCACCGGCATGCCCGTGCTCGGACAAGCGATGCATCGCGGTCCGGTCGTGCTCGTGTGGGACGCGGTGCGGCGCGGCAGCGCGAACGCGAAGGACGGCCACAACGTCGTGATCCACGAGTTCGCGCACAAGCTCGACATGCTCGACGGCAGCGCCGACGGCGTGCCGCCGCTCGCCGACGACGCGACCTACAATCGTTGGATCGAGGTCTTCACGCGCGAGTACGACGCGATGCAACGCGCGCACGATCGTGGCAAGCGCACCTGGCTCGGCGACTACGCGCTCACCAACGGCGCCGAGTTCTTCGCCGTCGCGACCGAGCACTTCTTCGAACGCCCGCGCGCGATGCAG
>DASZPU010000881.1:0-9774 GCA_035550195.1 Nannocystaceae bacterium | reverse complement strand
ACCCGCCGCGAGCCGTGGCACGCCGAGCTCGCGCCCGGCCTCGAGCAATCGTGCCAAGCGCGGATGCACTGGGTGTCGCAACAGCGCGCGTCCGCGATCCGTCAACGCACCGCGCTCGTCCAGCGCACCGAGTCGCACGAGCAGCTCGTCGGCCCCGCGTGCCGCCGCGTCGGGTGGCGCCTCGTACCACGGCAGCGCCGCGAATCCTTGCATCCCCGCCGCGCGGATCGTGAGCGCTGCGCCGGCGAGATCGAGCCGCACGATCTCCGGCGCATCGAAGGCCGGGCGGCGCTCGAAGTCGTGCTGCGCATACAGTCGCACGCACGTGCCCGCGCGCGTGCGACCGGCACGACCGGCGCGCTGCTCCGCGGACGCCTTGCTGATCTTCGCGAGTGTCAGCGACGACAACCCCGTCCACGGATCGTGCGACGCCTGCCGCGACAGCCCGCTGTCGATGACCGCGGCGATGCCTTCGATCGTGATCGACGTCTCCGCGACGTTGGTCGAGAGCACGAGCTTCGGTCGCGGCCCCGGCTTCACCGCGCGATCCTGTTCTTCGGCCGGCAGCTCGCCGTGCAGCACGTGGACGTCGAGCCCGAGCTTCGCGGCGATGCTTGCACACGCCTCGTGGGTCTCGCGGATCTCCTTCGCACCGGGCAGGAACACCAGCACGCCGCCGCCGATCTCCGGCAGCGATCGCAGCGCGCCCGCGACCTGCTGCGCGAGCGGCTTGTCGCTGGTGCCCGCGTACTCGATCGCGATCGGAAACGTGCGCCCCTCGCAACGCAGCGGCGCCGCGCCGAGCCAACGCGCGACTGGCTGCACGTCGAGCGTCGCCGACATGATCGCGATGCGCAGGTCGGGTCGCGCACCGCGTTGCAGCGCGCGCACGAGCGCCAGCGCGAGATCGGCATCGAGATGCCGCTCGTGGAATTCGTCGAACACGACGGCCGCGATCCCCGGAAGCGTCGGCGCTTCGATCAACCGCCGCGCGAGGATGCCCTCGGTGACGAAGCGAAGCTGCGTACGCGCCGACGTCTTCGCGTCGAAGCGCACCTGATATCCGACGCGCTCGCCGACCGGCTCGCCGAGCAACGACGCGACGCGTGCGGCCGCCATGCGCGCCGCGATGCGCCGCGGCTGCGCCACCCAGATCTCACCGTGCTCGGCGAGCCCGGCGTCGAGCATCACGATGGGCACGCGCGTCGTCTTGCCCGCGCCGGGCTCGGCCTGCAGCACGAGATCCTCGCGCGCAGCCAGCCGCGCGGCGATCTCCGGCACGATCGTTTCGATCGGTAACGCCGAAGCGGATCCGCTCGTCACCAACGGCCTTGGATCCGCGCCATGAAGTCGTACGGATACCCGAAGTCGAGCGCGGAGACTTCATCGAGCTTGCGCAGCATCGCGTCGGGCAACGACACGTTGGTGGTCTCGAGGTTGTCGTCGAGCTGCGCGAGGCTGCGCGCGCCGAAGATCACCGACACCACCGCGGGCTTGCGCAACAGCCACGCGAGCGCGACCTGGGCCGGCGTGGCGCCGAGCTCGGCGGCCACCATCACGAGCGCATCGACGATCTTCCAGTTGCGCTCCTGATCGAGCCGACCCCAGCGATCTTTCCATTGATCGAGTCGCGTGCCGGTCGGCGGTTTCTGCGATCCGCGATATTTACCGGAGAGCAGGCCCGCCGCGAGCGGCGACCACGGCAGCACGCCCAGCCCGTGCTCGCGACAAAGCGGAATGTGCTCGCGCTCGATCTCCCGCGCGACCATGCTGTACTGCGCCTGCAGCGACACGAAGCGCACGAGGTGATGCAGTCGGCTGGTCCACACGCTGTCGGCGAGCCGATACGCCGCGTAGTTGCTCGCGCCGATGTAGAGCACCTTGCCCTGGCGCACGAGATCGTCGAGCGCGCGCAGCGTCTCTTCCTCGGGCGTGTCGACGTCCTGCATGTGCACTTGGTAGAGATCGATGCGATCGGTCTTCAGCCGGCGCAGGCTGTCTTCGCACGCACGCACCACGCGATACCGCGACGCGCCCGAGCCGTTCGGCCCCTTGGCCATGCGAAAACGGAACTTGGTGGCGAGCACGACCTCGTCGCGCCGCTTGTCCTTCTCGAACCAGCGGCCGATCAGCCGCTCGGTGAGCCCGTCTTGCCCGTACACGTCGGCGGTGTCGAAGAAGTTCACGCCGCCATCGAGCGCACGGTTCATGATCGCGTACGACGTTTCTTCGTCGCAGCCGACCTTGTGCATGAACGAGCTCTCGTCCGCCTCGCCGAAGGTCATGGTGCCGAGGCAGAGCGTCGAGACGCGCAAGCCGCTGTTGCCGAGCGTGCGGTATTCCATGTGCGAGCGCGCAGCGTAACACTTGACCCGCGCGTCGGCAGCCTCGATGCTCCGTCGAGCGCCCCCGCCACGAGCGCGGTAGGACGGATTTCGAAATGACGCGAGAGCGCACGCTCGATTCGCTGGACATCGCCGAGTCGGCGCGCGTCGTCGAAATCGACGGTACCGGTGCGCTCGCGGTGCGCCTGGCGGAGCTGGGCTTCGTGCCCGGAACACTGGTCCGCTTGGTCAAGCGCGCGCCGTTCGGCGATCCGCTGCAGCTCGAGCTGCGTGGCTATCACCTCTCGCTGCGCCGGGCGGAAGCGGCACGGATCAGGGTCGCGTGAGCGAAGGCGCTTCCGTGTTGCGGGTCGCGCTCGCCGGCAATCCCAACGTCGGCAAGACCAGTCTGTTCAACGAGCTCACCGGCGCGCGTCACCAAGTCGGCAACTATGCCGGCGTCACGGTCGAGCGTCGAGTCGGAAAGGTCGCGGATCGACTCGCACCGACACGTGCGATCGAGCTGCTCGATCTGCCGGGCTGCTACAGCCTCACCGCGAGCTCGGAGGACGAAGCCGTCGCGTTCCGCACGCTCGCCGGCGTCGGCGAGCACGCACCCGATGCGGTGGTGCTGGTGCTCGATGCGACCAACCTCGCGCGCAATCTCTATCTCGCGTTGCAGGTGCGCGAGCTGGGCGTGCCGATGGTCGTCGCGCTCAACATGAGCGACACGGCGCGCGAGCTCGGCATGCCGGTCGAGCCGGTACAGCTCGCGCGCGAGCTCGGTGTGCCGGTGGTGACCACCGCCGCGCGCACGGGGCTCGGCTGTCGCGAGCTCGTCGCCGCGATCGGTGCGATCGAAATCGCAGCGAGCGCGCGCGTGATCCCGCTCGGCGACGACGATGCCGAGCTCGCCGACGTGCTCGCGCAGCTCGGCGGCGACGAGGCGCGCGCACGCTGGTTGGTGTGCACGGCCGCCGCCGGTGCGTCGCACGAAGCCGGCGTGGTCGCGAGCGAGCTCGCGACGCTCGAACGGATCGACGACGCTGCGCTCGCGCATGCGGCCACGCGACTCATCGCGCTGCGTTATCGCGAGGTCGATCGCATCCTCGCCGCGATCGCGCCGACGTTGCGCAGCGCGATCGCGCGCGAGCCCGCACCGGCGATGGCGCGATCGCAGCGCATCGATCGCGTGCTCACGCATCGCGTGTGGGGACTGTTCGCGTTCGCGTCGGTGATGGCGATCGTGTTCGTCGCGATCTTCACGTGGGCGCAGCCGCTGATGGACGCGATCGACGGCGCCTTCGGAGCGCTCGGCGGTGTGGTCGGCGACGCGCTGGGCCCCGGCCTGCTCACCGATCTGCTCACGCAAGGTGTGATCGCGGGCGCCGGCGCTGTGCTCGTCTTCGTGCCGCAGATCGCACTCTTGTTCCTCTTCATCGGCCTGCTCGAGGACAGCGGCTATCTCGCGCGCGCAGCGTTCTTGATGGACCGCATCATGGCGCGGCTCGGCCTGCACGGGCGCGCGTTCATTCCGCTCTTGTCGGGCTACGCGTGCGCGATCCCGGCGATCCTCGGCACGCGCACGATCGCGAGCAAGCGCGATCGACTGGTCACGATCCTGATGATCCCGTTCATGAGCTGCTCGGCACGCCTGCCGATCTACAGCCTCGTGATCGGTGCGCTGTTCGTCGGCGAAGCCACCGGTTTCTCCGCGGATCTCGAGCGCGGGCTCGTGCTGCTCGGGATGTACGCGCTGTCGACGTGCTCTGCGCTCGCGATGGGGATGATCTACAAGCGCACGATCTTGAAGAGCCCCACGCCGCCGCTCGTGCTCGAGCTGCCGCCGTATCGCATGCCGCGCGTGCGCAACACGCTGCTGGTCGTCTACGACCGCACGATGGATTTCGTGAAGAACGCGGGCACGGTGATCCTGACGCTCACGATCGTGTTGTGGGCGCTCTTGTCGTTCCCGCGCGAGCAGACCGGTGCCGGCGGCGATGGTCCGACGCAGATCAGCGCGAGCTACGGCGGTCGCGCGGCGCAAGTGCTCGAGCCGGTACTGCAGCCGATCGGTCAGGACTGGCGCATGGGCGTCGGCATCATCGGCAGCTTCGCGGCGCGCGAAGTGCTGGTCGGTACGCTCGGCTTGGTCTACGGCATGGAAGCCGACGACGACGATCCGAAGGAGCTGCGCGCCGCGATCCGCGAGGATGTCGATCCTTCGACCGGAAAGCCGCGACACACGCCGTTGTCGGGGCTCGCGCTGATGGTGTTCTTCGTGTACGCGTGCCAGTGCATGTCGACGCTCGCGGTGGTGCGGCGCGAAACACGATCGTGGCGCTGGCCCGCGTTCATGTTCGTCTCGATGACTTCGCTCGCTTACGTGATGTCGCTCATCGTGTACCAGGGCGGCAAGTTGCTCGGCTTCGAGTGATCTCGACCACGCGCGAGATCGTCACGTCGATCTTGCGCGCGAGCCTGCGCGGCGTAACAAACCGCGCACAGACTCCGCGCGAGATCCAAGCGTCCCGATGCGAAACACCTCCACCGCCGAAGTCCTCCTGTCCCCCGATGAGCGCGATCCGATGCGCCTCGTCGACGACCCCGACGCCGACCTCGATCTGCGAGCCGACCTCGCGCACGCGCGCTGCGTCACCGTGGTCCGCCTGAGCGCGCGCGCGTCCGACATCGTCGATCCACCGCGCTGAGCTCGAGGAACGACCGCGCCGCGGCTCGAGTTGCCCCAGCCGATTTTTTCGAGGATCGGACGGCCACCGAGCGACACTTCGGACGCATGGCCAGCGGCCGATCGGACCTACTCCGCGCCGTCGCGCTCTTCGCAGGCCTCGTCGGCTGCCGAGCTCGAGCGGACGTCGTGATGACGACTCCGCCGCCGGTCGAGCCGACGCGTGACGTCCCGACGTCGATGCTGCGCGACGGTGAGATCGAGCTGCGCTTCGCGAGCTCGACCTCGCGATCCAAGTGTCGCGTTTCGGTCGGCGCAGACGGTACGATCGGCACCGCGCCGGACCTGCATCCTGCGAGCTTGACGATGGACGCTGCGTTCGATCTCGTGCCGATGCCGAGCGGCGAGCTCGGCCTGCAGCTCGGTCCGTTGCGCATGATCCTGACCGTCGACAACGCCGTGGTCGCGGCGCAGAGGATCGACGCGGAGGGCTTCGAGACGAACGAGCGCGGTGTCGTCGAGCGCGCGCGCGTGGCCGACGACGTCGCGGCGCGCCAGGCGATCGAGCTGCTGCTCGGTGCGCCGCGGCACTTCATCCGTCTCGACGAGCGCGGAGTCCCCACGGCGCGTCGCACCGATCTGCCGCCGGAGCTCGCGGCGATCTCCGACAAGATGGATCTCTGGTCGAGCTGGCTCTTCGCGATGCCAGTGCTGCCGCGCATTGCGTCGAAGGGAGACTGTTGGAAGGGCACGCGATCGATGGCGATCTCGGCGGCGCTGCAGCCCCCGCCCAGTGTCGAGCTACGCTACTGCCTGGAGTCGTTCGATGCCGACCTCGCAGTGATCACCGCCGACGGGGTCAGCGAGGGCGAGCTCACCCATCCCGACCGCAACGCCACGTCGCACGCGCGCTGGTCCCTGCACTCGAAAGCGACCGTCGCTCGTGTGGGTGGTCGGCTCCTCGATGCGGAGCAGAGTGGGCACATCGACATGATGACGACCGTGAAGCTGCCCGCGTCGCTGCGCTGGGCGAGCACGATCTCCTGCACTGCCGCACACTGAACGATTCGTGGGCGCCGCCCGTGAGTGCGTCGCGCGGCAAACCATGGTGAGATCGCGCGGATTCGCGTGGCCTGTCCCGACGAGAACACTCTGGTCGCGTTTGCGTCCGGGAGCCTGCAGATGGCCGACGCGGCGCGGGTCGAGGAGCATCTCGACGGCTGTGCGATCTGCTTCTCGCTGGTGGCCGAGCTCGCGCGCACCGCTCCGGAAGACACCGAGCCCACGCGCATGCTCGCGGTGTCGAGCGAGCCGACCGAGGAGCACGAGCGCACGCAGCATGCTGCGCCTGCGCCCGAAGAGTCGTCGCGGCCGTCGCTGTTGCCTCCGCCGCGTGCAGGCATGCGCCGACCCACACCGATCGCCGAGCTGCCGCGGGCGATCGCGCAGCTGCAAGCACGCGCGGGATCGAAGCCGGTCCCGGGCGCACCGCAGACCGTCACCGACGACACCGTGCCGAGCGTCACCGCGGTCGTGATCGATCCACCGGTGCGCACCGGCACCGTGATCGCACCTGCACCGACTGCACCCTCGCGCGCGGAGGGCGAGCGCATCGGCCCGACCAGCGCACCACCGACGCAGCTCGGTCGCTACACGATCCTGCATCGCGTCGGTGCGGGTGGCATGGGCGTCGTGTATGCGGCCCACGATCGCGAGCTCGGTCGTCGCGTTGCGCTCGAGCTCATCGATGCCGGCGGTCGCGATGCGCAGCAGTGCGGCGCACGATTGCTCCGCGAAGCGCAGGCGATGGCGAAGCTCGCCCATCCCAACGTCGTGGTCGTGCACGACGCGGGTTGTATCGATGGGCAGGTGTTCGTCGCGATGGAGCTCGTCGAAGGCCGCACGCTCGATGCGTGGCTCGCCGACGGCACGTGGACGTGGGCGCAGAAGCTCGCGCTGTTCGTGCAAGCGGCGCATGGGCTCGCGGCTGCGCACGCGGCCGGCATCGTGCACCGCGACTTCAAGCCCGCGAACGTGTTCGTCGCGCCGGGGGCAGCGCCCGGTGAAGTGCGCGTGCGCGTGGGCGACTTCGGGCTCGCGCGTGCGCTCGAGAGCGGCCCCGAGGATGCGCCGACGACGGTGCGCGCCGACAGCTCGATCTCGCAGCCGATCGCCGCGATCACGCGCATCGGTGCCGTGCCGGGCACGCCCGCGTACATGGCTCCCGAGCAGCTCGAAGGCTTCGGCGACGCGCGCATCGATCAGTTCGCTTTCTGCGTCGCGCTCTTCGAAGCGCTGTATGGACGGCGACCGTTCGAAGGCCAGGATGCGGCGTCGTTGCACGCACGCATCGTGTCGGGCGTGCCGCCCACGATTCCGCCCGCGCACGATGCCCCCGGCTGGCTCGGCGCGATCGTGTTGCGCGGGCTGTCGCGCGATCCGGAGCGGCGCTTCCCGTCGATGCTCGCGCTGCTCGCTGCGATCGAAGCTGCGGCGCAACGCCGACGCACGATGAAGCTCGCTGCAGCGATCGCCGCAGGCGTCGTTGTGGTCGGGGGCGGCGGAGCGTTGATCGCGAGCAAGTGGAGCACTGGTCCGTGCGCGCAGGGTGCCGAGCAGCTCGCGGGTGTGTGGGATCCGGCGCGCAGCGATGCGATCGGCGCTGCGATCACGAAGACTGCGGTGCCGTATGCGTCGGCGAGCTGGCCGGGTGCGCGCGCCGAGCTCGACCGTTGGAGCACGAGCTGGGTCGACGGCCACCGCCGCGCCTGCGAAGCGACGCGCAAGGACGGCACGCAGAGCGAGCATCAGCTCGAGCTGCGCATGGCGTGCCTCGATCGCCGCCTGCAAGAGCTGCGCGGGCTCACCCACGTGTGGCTGGAAGCCGACGCGCAAGTGGTCGAGCATCTGCACGATGCGGTCGCGGAGCTCGTGCCGCCCGCGGTGTGCGACGACGCGAGCGTGCTGGCGGCGGCGCTGCCCGAAGATCCGAGCAAACGCGAGAAGGTGTTCGCGGCGCGCGAGACGATCGCGAAGGCGCGCGCGCTCGAGGCCGCGGCGTCGTACGAGCGTGCGTTGCCGTTGGCGAGCGAAGCCACGGCGGCCGCGGACGCGGTGCGCGATCGATCGCTGCAGAGCGAGGCGCGTGTCGTGCTCGGTGCGATCCACGTCGGTGCGGGGCGCTTCGAGGACGGTGCACGCGAGCTCGAGGCCGCGATGCAAGCGGCGGTGGCGGGTGGCGATCCGCGGTTGCTCGCGCGCGCGAGCTCCGAGTACGCGTACGTCGCGGCCACGTGGCTCGGCAAGCCCGATGCGGCGCTGCAGGTGATCGCGCTGGGACGCGCAGCGCTCGAGCGCGTGCCTGCGGATCGCGATCTCGCGGCGGATCTGTGGAGCCGCGACGGCGTCGCGCATCGACAGGCGGGCCGTTATCCGCAGGCGATCGAAGCGTTCGAGAAGGCGCTCGCGCAGCGTCGCGAAGTGCACGGCGATGCCGACCCGAGCGTGGCCGCGGCGCTGAACGATCTCGCGATTGCACGCGCTTCGCTCGGTCAGCTCGACCAGGCGCTGCAGGAACACGAGCGCGCGCGAGCGATCCGCGAGCAGGCGCTCGGTGCCGATCATCCCGAGGTGGCGATGTCGTTCGACAACATCGGCACCGTGCTCGCGAAGATGGGTCGGCTCGACGACGCGCTCACCAACGTGCGCAAGGGGCTCGCGCTGCGCGAGCGTGTGCTCGGGCCCGAGCACGCGCGCGTGGCCGACTCGCTCAACAATCTCGGCGTCGTGCTCACGGAGCTCGGCCATGCCGACGAGGCGCTCGCCAGTCATCGCCGCGCGCTGTCGATCCGCGAGACCGTGTTGGGCTCCGAGCACGCGCTCGTGGCCGCGTCGCTCAACAACATCGGGTTCGCGCTGGTGCAGCTCGGGCGGTGGAACGAGGCCGAGGCGACGTTGCAGCGTGCGATCGTGGTGGGCACGCACGCGCTCGGTGCGGACCATCCCGACGTCGCGACCAGCCACTTCAACCTCGGACGCGCGGCGCACGGGCGCGGCGACTACGAGCGTGCGGGAACCGAGCTGGAGATCGCGCTGGCGAGTCGCACGCGCTCGCTCGGCGATCGCCACGCGACGGTCGGCACGACGTGGGTGTGGATCGCTCGCAACCATCGCGATCGACGGCAGCGGATCCCCGCGAAGACCGCGGCCCAAGCCGCGCTCGCGATCATCGAGCCCGCGAAGGATCCCGATGCGTGGGCGCAGGCGCGGCTCGTGCTCGCCGACGTGCTGTGGGAAGAAGGCGAGCGCGGCAAAGCGCGCGCGAGCGTCGGCGAAGCGCTCGCGACCGTGCGCACCTCGACCGGAGGCCAATCCGCGGTCGCGATGCTCGGCGCGTGGCAGAAAGCGCGCGGCGAGGACGAGGTCGAGGTGTTGCCCGGCGGTTGAGCCGTCGCTCGACAGCGTCGCCGCCGATCGCTTAGCGTGAATCCGCGATGCATGCGGTCGTCGTCGGGCGGCGCGTCGGTGATGTCGAGGCCGCGTGCGCAGAGGTGGCGCGCTTGCTCGGGCGAGCGATCGTCGAGGTGCGCGGGCGGCTCGTGCAGATCGGCGCGGAGCCGCTGGTCGTGGCCGCGACGCGCGAGCTCGCACGCGTGCGCGAGGCGGCCGAGGTGCTCGTCGCACACGGGTTCGAGGCGAGCTTGCTCGACGTGCGCGTGCCGTTCGTCGCCCATCCGACCGCGCGGACGTTCGAGCTGCACA
>DASZPU010000880.1:0-5050 GCA_035550195.1 Nannocystaceae bacterium | reverse complement strand
TGTCGCCGTCGGCGAACGTGATGTACGCGTAGTACGGCGCCATCATGTCGTTCGCGGTGACGTCGAAGCCGACGCCGTTGACGCCTTCGTTGGTACCGACGGTGGTGGTCTGGAACAGCAGCTCGAACGAGCCGTTGCAGCCCGCGCAGTAGGCCGCGCCGACCACGAGGTTCCAGTCCACGAACCCGGTGGTGTGATAGTCGGTCTCACCGATGATCGCGCCCATCTGCGCGTCCGACTGGTTGAACATGTAGCCGGGGTTCGAGTAGTCGTCGGTGACGGTGAACGTCACGTCGGTCTGGAACGACGCGAGATCGCCGTAGTACTGCGGCGTCGCGGCGTGTGCGGTGCTGGCAGCGGACACGACGAGCGTGCCCAACATGGTTGCTGGGAGGATGCGGGTGGTCATTGCAGTCTCCGAGAAGGTCAGAGGTTTACGCGGGGGGCACCGCGTTCGAAACTTCGCTAAGACTGATATCGGCGCCGTCGCGCCAGCACACCAACGAAGGCGAAGAGCGACCACGCGAGGCCGCGCGGATCCGCGGTGCTGCAGCCACAGCCACCGCCGTCATCGTCGGCGCCGCCGCTGCCCGACGCACCGCCCGAAGACTCGCCGCCGTCCGACGACTCGTTGCCGGCGGTGACGCTGACCGTGCCGGTCGCGCTCGCGGTCGACGTGTCGGCGCCGCTCGTATCGACCTGTCCGCCGTCGCTCGAGCTCTCGTCCGCGGCCGTGGTCTCGCCGCCTTCGCTCGTGCTGCCGGTCTCGCCCGTGCCACCGCTCTCGCTCGTGCCACCGCTCTCGCTCGTGGTCTCGATCTCCTCGAGCGTGCACGTGCTGCTGCAGCCGTCGCCATCGTCGGTGTTGCCGTCGTCGCAGTACTCGCCGGCGGTGTTGTTCTCGTAGCCGTCGCCGCACGTGCTCAGCGTGCAGTCGGGATCGCACGCCGGCGACTCGGCACTGTCGTCGCACTCTTCGCCCGACAGCGGGTTGGGCTGGCCGTCGCCGCACATCGGGATCGTGCAGTTGGCGTTGCACGTCGCGGTCTCGGCCATCTCGTCGCAGTCTTCACCCGCGGCCGCGTTGACCAGGCCGTCGCCACACGAGGCGGCCGTACAGTCGTCGTTGCAGGTCGGCGACTCGCCCATGTCGTCGCAGATCTCGCCCGCGGTGAGGTTGAGCTGACCGTCACCGCAGCTCGCGAACGTGCAGTTGCCGTCGCACGACGCGGTCTCGCCCATGTCGTCGCAGTCTTCGTCGGGCGTGGTGATGCCGTCGCCGCAGGGCGTCATGTCGAAGCCGTCGCCGACGATGAGGTCGTCGATCTGGAAGTACCCACCCATCGTCGCGCCGCCACCGGTGAGCCCGAAGTGGATCGACGCGATGCGCTCCGGCGCAAAGACGCCCCAGAACCCACTGCCGCCCGGCAGCACGATGTCCGCGGTGTCGCCGTCCGCGAACGTGATGTACGCGTAGTACGGGTTCATGAAGTCGTTGGAGAGGATGTAGAGCCCGACCCCGTTCACACCTTCTGCGCTGCCGACGGTGGTGTCCGTGAAGCTCAGCAGGAACGAGCCGTTGCAGCCGGCACAGTAGGTCGCACCGCCGACGATGTTCAGGTTCATGAACCCCGTCGTCATGTACTCGGTCTCGCCGAGCACCGCGGACATCTGCGCGTCGGTGTTGAAGTTCATGTAGCCGGGATTCGCGTAGTCGTCGCTGACCGTGAACGTCACGTCCGTCTGGAACGACGTCAGATCGGTGTAGTACTGCGGTGTCGCGCCAGCGGCCGTGCTCGCGACGGAGCACACGAGCACAGCGATCGACGACGCGAGGAGCACGCGGGGGCGGTACATGGCGGTCACTCCCAGATCAGGCCGCGAGCCTATCACGGGACAACCAGGCGCCGCGCGCGGACACTCACCAGCGCACGTCGACGACGAAGGTGTCGGCGGTCCATCGCACCGGCTCCGCCCATGCCGATCGCGCACCGCATGCACGCGCGACTCCACGCAGCGTCGCGAGCGTCATCAGCCGGTAGTTCTCGTCGTCGAACCACGGGAAGTCCGCGTAACGCACCTGCACGATGGCGTCGCGCACCTCGACCTCGACCCGACCCTGTCCACGTCGCATCCGGCCCCACAGCACCGGCACCTTCTTGAGCACGAAGGTCGGCGACGCGAGGGACAGCACCAGCCGGAAGAAGCGGCCGACGCCGTCGATGGTGATCTCCTCGAGCAGGCGCATGAAGTCCGAGCGACTGCCGTCGGTGAGCTGTCGGCGCACCGCCGCGAGCATGTGCGCGAGGCAGGGCTCGGGATACCACTGCGCGACGATGGGATCGCGCAGCACCGGCTGGATCTCCGGCGGGAGCTCCGCCACGAGGCGCTCGAGCGCGTCCGGTCCGTAGCGACGCAGCACGAACGAGCGGGCGCTGTCGAACCAGATCCCCTTCACCTCGCTCGCTCGGTCTTCGCGTTCGATCGCGACCTTCTTATCGCATCGCGCGCGTTGCCGCCCGCCCGAATGCGGGCCACGCCGCGCGGCCGCGCGCAGACTATGCTCGCGGCATGCTCCGCGCCCGACTGATCCGTGTTTCGCTGTGCGTCGCGCTCGTCGGATGCGCGAAAGACGACGACGGCTCGACCACCTCCGACTCCCACGGCGACACCGGGTCGAGCGGCGGGTCGCTGTCGGAGGCCGGAGATCTGATCTGCCCACCGGGACACGAGGGTTGTGCGTGCGACGCCGGCAGCTGCAATGCGTTGCTGATCTGCGTCGACGACGTGTGCATCGTCGACACCGAGAGCGACAGCGGTCCGTCGACGACGCTCGACAGCGGCTCGTCGGACGACGAAGGCACGAGCAGTAGCACCGACGACGGCGCGTCGAGCAGCGACACCGGCGCGATGACTTGCACGAACAGCGACGACTGTCCGCGTGGCGAGGTCTGCACCGCACCGTCGTCGTCACCCGGCGTACCCGCGGGTGACTTCACCTGCGGTCGCACCTGTGCCGGGCTCGGCATCGACGCGGCCGTGTGCACCGACGACGCGTCGTGCTGCGGTGCGTTCTGCATGGACGGCTCCTGCCTCGCGCCGTGATCGCTGGGGCCCGCGCGCCCCAGTGCGTGGCGGGGTTTCGCCGCCGAGGCCTCGGGCGCATGCGACGATGCGATGCGTCGTGCGAGGGTATGTGGATTGCAGTGCGCGCCGGCATGCGCGTCCCCTGCTCGCTCGTCGCGATCGCTCTGGCATCCGCGTGCGGAGATCCGGCCGCGTCGGACGACGACGACGGCAGCACCGGTGCGAGCGCGGCGTCCACGGCCAGCAGTGCGACGAGCACGAGCACGAGCGCAGGCACGAGCGGCGGCCTCGAGTCCTCGTCGACGCTCGATGCCACGACGAGCGTCGACGCGAGCACGAGCGGCGAGAGCACCGGCGATCCCGACACCGTCGACGACACCGGCGTGCCCGCGACCGACGGATGGATCGAGATCCCCGCGACGCACCTCGCCGACGTGTGCCCGCCGTCGACCGACGCGTACGATTTCTCGTACGCGTGTCAGGCCGTGCTCACCGCGTGGAACGGTGCGATCGCCGACACCACGCGCGACCGTTTGATCGTCTGGGGCGGCGGACACGGCGACTACTTCGGCAACGAGGTCTACGCGCTCGACCTCGACGCGCAGACGTTGGTGAGGCTCAACGATCCCAGCCCGATCGACAACGTCGGCGACTGCCCGTTCAGCTACGTCGACGGCACGCCGTCGTCGCGCCACACCTACGACGGGCTCGCGTACCTCGAGCACGCCGATGCGATGTTCCTGTTCGGCGGCAGTCGTGCGAGCTGTGGCTTCCTCGCCGACGACACCTGGACACTCGATCTCGCGACGCTGTCGTGGACCGACATGCAGCCCGCGGGCGAGCACCCCGGAGGCAATCCCGGCGTGGTCGCGGACTACGACGCCGACAGCGGCGCGGTGTACTTGCACGACACCGCCGCGTTCTGGCGCTACGAGCTCGAAGGCAACGCGTACACGAAGCTCTCCGATTCGTACATCGACTATCACATGACCGGCCGCATCGATCCGGTGCGCCAGGAGTTCGTCATCGTCGGATGCAGCGGCTGCGGCGATGGTGGTGGCGCGAAGCGGATCTCGATCGCTGCGGGCAGCGACTACGCGCTCGAAGAGCTCGCGCTCGACGGCTGCGACGATCTACTCGCGCCGGTCGCCCCCGGGCTCGCGTGGGATCCGGTGCGCGAGCAGCTGGTGGGGTGGCCCGGCGGCACCGACGTCTTCGCGCTCGACCTCGCCGCGCTCGCGTGCACGCGCTTCGAGTCGGAGGGCGGTCCGGGCGATGCGCAAGGCAACGGCACGTACGGCCGCTGGCGCTACTTCCCCGACGAAGGCGTCTTCGCGGTCGTCAACGACTGGCAATCGAACGCCTACGCATTCCGCCTCACGCGTTGAGCATCGCGTGGTGTCCCGCCCCGGCGTGCTCGCATGGCGCGGACAAGGCGTGTACCGTGGGGGGGTCATGACCTTCGACGCACGCCATGGATTCGCTTTCGCTGTGCTCGGCGCGACGATGCTCTGCGCCGGCACTGCCAACGCCCACTTCATCCTCACGGCGCCTGCCGCCGATCTCGAGCAGAACGGCGTCGGCGATCCGCAAAAGGAGTTTCCCTGCGGTGGTGCGGGCACCGAGACCGGGATGATCACGGCCTACCAAGCCGGCGACACCGTCACGATCTCGGTCGAAGAGACGATCTTCCATCCCGGCCACTTCCGCGTCGCGCTGGCGGTCGACGACATCAGCGAGCTACCACCGTGGCCCGAGGTCACGGAGGGCAACACGGCGTGCGGCACGGTGGAGATCATGGATCCGCCGGTGTTCCCCGTGCTCGCCGATGGCATGCTGCTGCACACCGAGCAGTTGCAGGGCGAGCAGTCGTTCGACGTCGTGCTCCCCGACGACGTCGAGTGCGAGGCGTGCACGCTGCAGGTGCTCATGTTCATGCAGGAGCACGGCGCGCCGTGCTTCT
>DASZPU010000879.1:0-3690 GCA_035550195.1 Nannocystaceae bacterium | reverse complement strand
ACTTCTGCGCCGGCGGCGACGTGAAGGACATGGCGGCCACGCGCGGCGCACCGATCGAGAACGGTGTCGATCCGATCGCCGCGTACAACCGCCGCTTCGGCACCGTCATCTCCGCGGTCGAGCGCGCGCCGCAGGTCACCGTCGCCGTGCTCGAAGGCGCTGTGCTCGGCGGCGGCTTCGGGCTCGCGTGCGTCGTCGACATCGCGATCGCCAAGCACGACGCGAGCTTCGGCCTGCCCGAGACGGGGCTCGGGATCCCGCCCGCCCAGATCGCACCGTTCGTCGTGCGCCGCATCGGGCTCTCGCAAGCGAAGCGACTCGCGCTCACCGGCGCGCGCTTCGACGGCAAGCGCGCGAAGGAGCTCGGGCTCGTGCACGACGTCGTCGACGATCGCACGCTCACCGAAACGGTCGCGGAGACGCTCACGCAGATCCGTCGTTGTGCGCCGGGGGCCAACGCGGCCACCAAGGCGATCATGTTGCAGGCCGGCAGCACCGCGCTGCCCGAGCTGCTCGACGACGCGGCCGCACACTTCGCCGCCGCCACGCGTGGGCCCGAAGCCGCCGAGGGCATGATGGCCTTCGTGCAGAAGCGCAAGCCGAGCTGGGCGGTCGACGCATGAGCACACGCAAGCAGATCGACACGTTGCTGGTCGCGAATCGCGGCGAGATCGCGGTGCGCGTGATGACGACCGCGCATCGCCTCGGCATTCGCACCGTCGCGGTGTTCAGCGAAGCCGATGCCGATGCGCCCCACGTGCGCGCAGCCGACCTCGCGGTGTGCATCGGGCCACCGGCCGTGCGCGCGAGCTACCTCGACATGGGCAAGATCATCGCCGCAGCGCAGAAGACCGGCGCCGACGCGATCCATCCCGGCTACGGCTTCCTCTCCGAGAACGCCGAGTTCGCCGAGCAGGTCGCGGCCGCGGGGCTGCGCTTCGTCGGCCCGCCCGCGCAAGCGATCCGCCTCATGGGCGACAAGGTGATCGCGAAGCAACGCATGATCGAAGCCGGCGTGCCCACGGCGCCCGGCTATCACGGCAGCGTCGACGATGCGGCGAAGCTGCGCGCCGAAGCCGAGCGCATCGGCTATCCGGTGCTCGTCAAGGCGAGCGCGGGTGGTGGTGGACGCGGCATGCGAATCGTTCGCAGCGCCGACGAGCTCGCCGAAGCGGTGCAGAGCGCGAGCTCCGAGGCCGCGAACGCCTTCGGTCGTGGCGACGTGTTCCTCGAGAAGCTCGTCGTCGGTGCGCGTCACGTCGAGATCCAGGTCTTCTGCGACACCAAGGGCGGCGCGGTGCACCTCGGCGAGCGCGAGTGCAGCGTGCAGCGCCGTCATCAGAAGATCATCGAGGAAGCCCCGTCGCCGGCCGTCGATGCCGAGCTGCGCGCGAAGATGGGTGCGGCTGCGGTCGCGGCCGCGAAAGCGATCGGCTACGTCGGCGCGGGCACGGTCGAGTTCCTGCTCGACGACGACCGCAGCTACTACTTCCTCGAGATGAACACGCGCCTGCAGGTCGAGCATCCGGTCACCGAGCTGATCACCGGCTTCGATCTCGTGCACTGGCAGCTCACCGTCGCGGAGGGTGGGGCGCTGCCCCGTACGCAGGACGAGATCACGTTCCGCGGGCACGCGATCGAGACGCGCCTGTGTGCCGAGGATCCCTACGCGGGCTTCCTCCCGCAGAGCGGGCCGATCCTCCACTGGCGTCCGGTCGTGACCGCACAGACGCGCATCGACGCCGGCATCCGCGAAGGCGGCGAAGTGGGCTCGCACTACGATCCGATGATCGCGAAGGTGATCGGCTTCGGCGACACGCGTGAAGCCGCGACGCGAGCCGTGCGAGCCGCGCTGCGCGACAACCCGCTGCTCGGCGTCGGCACCAACCGCGGTTACCTGCTCGAGCTGCTCGGCAGCGAAGCGTTCGCACGCGCGGAGATCAAGACCGACACGCTCGATCGTCGCATGCGCGAAGATCCACCCGCGCGCCCGCAGCCGCGTCCGCTGGTGTGGGCCGTCGCCGCGCTCGCGCGCTCGATCGACGGCGGCGAAGGCTGGCGCAGCAGCGGTGTCTATGCGGCGAGCGTGCGCTTGCTGTACGGCGAGACCGCGCGCGAGCTGTCCGTGGCTGCCACCGCGCCGGGTCGCTTCACCGTCGCGCCGCTCGAGCTCACGCTCGTCTCGCACGACGACGGCGTCTTCGTCGTCGAGCACGACGGCCTGCGCGAGCGCTTCACCGTCGCGCGCGCGGGCGAAGAGGTGCACGTCGACGACGCAGGGGTCGCGTTCACCTTCGTCGAGCCCGCGCTGCGCGAGCAAGCGGAGACCGGTCCGGGCGGCGGCACGGTCCGCGCGCCGATGGGCGGACGGGTCGTGTCGGTGATGGTCGCCGTCGGCGATCGCGTCACCCGCGGGCAGACCCTCGCGATCATCGAAGCGATGAAGATCGAGCACCGCGTCACCGCGAGCTGCGACGGCACCGTGGAGCGCGTCGCGATCGCTGCGGGCGGCCAAGTCGCCGCGCGCGACGTCGTCGTCGCGATCACCCCCGACCGGAGCTAGGAGATTCCGTCATGGACAAGGCCATCATCACCTGTGCGATCACCGGCGTGCTCACCGATCCCAAGCAGCACCCGGTGCCGGTCACCGTCGAGCAGATGGCGGCGTCGTGCAAGCAGGCGTACGACGCCGGCGCGGCGATCGTGCACCTGCACTTCCGTCGTCAGGAGCCCGGGCTCGGCCACTTGCCCACGTGGGATCCCGACGTGTGCGCAGCGATCTGCGATGCGGTGCGCAGCGCGTGCCCGGGCATCATCATCAACATGTCGACCGGCGTGATCGGCCCGTCGATCGACGAGCCCGCCGCCGCGATGCGCCGCATCAAGCCCGAGATCGCAGCGTGCAACGCCGGCACGCTCAACTATCTCAAGACCCGCTCCGACGGCGCGTGGGCCTGGCCGCCGCTCGTCTTCGACAACCCGGTCGCGAAGGTGAAGCAGTTCCTCGACGTGATGAACGAGGTCGGTGCGCGGCCGGAGTTCGAGTGCTTCGACACCGGCATCGTGCGCTCGGTCGGCCTCTACGTCGAGAACGGCATGGCCGAGCACCCGCACTACAACTTCGTGATGGGCGTCGCTTCGGGCATGGCGGCGGATGTCGATCTGCTGCCACTCTTGCGCAAGTACACCGTGAAGGATGCGACCTGGGAGGTCACCGCGATCGGGCGCGCCGAGGTGTGGCCGCTGCACCAACGCGCGGCCGAGCTCGGTGGCTCGCTGCGCACCGGGCTCGAGGACACCTTCTATCTGCCCGACGGCGCGCGTGCACAGAGCAACGGCCAGCTCATCGAAGCGATCGCCGAGTGTGCGCGAAGAGCCGGTCGCGGAATCGCGAGCCCCGAGGAGGCCCGCGTCGCGCTGCACCTGCGTGCTGCTTGATCGGCGTCGGGGTGCGCCGCGCTCCGCCGGCCCGTGCGATCACGTCGCCGACGCGCGAGCACACGGTGCTCGCACCGGACTCGCGCGCGCGCTGCTCGAACCCGCGGGCGAGGTCGGCGGGGCACAGCAACACGATCTCGCGCTCGGGCAGGCGCGCGCGGACCTTGCGGCACAGGAGCCGTGCGTGCGTGGTGGCGGTGCTCGACAGCGCAGCGATGCACAACATGCTCGACTGCGAGCGCGCGAGCTCGT
>DASZPU010000878.1:0-7511 GCA_035550195.1 Nannocystaceae bacterium | reverse complement strand
CGCCGTGGTCGTGCGCGGATCCGTGGATGCACCGTCGCCGGCCACGAACACGATCGCATCGAGCTCCGCGACGTGACCGAAATCCGCAGGTAGCTCGACGAGGTGGCGGCTCGCCATCCAGTCCGCGATCTCGACGTGCAGCCGACCGGTGGCCTCGTGATCGAGCAGCATGCTCGCCGAGTAGTGCCCCTCCCCGATGCGATCGAAGACGCCGTGGCGACCGGGCAAGAGCGAGCGGCGCACGAGATGCGTGTGCGCTTCGATCGTCTCGATGGTCGCGCGCGCGGCTTGGGCATCGGCGAGCAGCACGAGCACTTCACCGGTGGGATCGCTGCGGAACAGCTCCTCGAGCAGATAGATCGTGCCCGGACGGAAGCCGCACACCAGCACCTTCGTGGTCTTCGCACGGTGCGTGCGCGCGAGCGTGGGGAGCTTGCCCTCGATGCCCGCGGGCGCGGGTGATGGCGCGACGGTGCCGTCGATCTGCTCGACCCAGCGGCGCACCGCGCCGAACTCGTCGGCCAGCCCGACCAACCCACGCACGCGGCCGGCATCGATCTCGTAGTCGCCCGGCGGATTGAGCACGACTTGGAAGCCGCTCGACGCCGACGGTGCATCGAGCAAGAGCCCGATCGGAACCACCGGTCCGCGCGCACCACCGACGACGACACCGATCGCATCGAGCCGCGCCATCAGCGGCTCGGCCTTGCCTGCGATGTGGGGCGGTCGCGACACCTGGAAGCCGAGTCCCGGCGTCTCGAAGAAGCAGGTGTAGATCTCGTGACCGCTCGAGGTCAGCAGCTCGCTCAACAGATCGCCGAGCCCCGGGCGACGCACCCCGCCGGCGAAGAACAAGCCGAGCAGCTTCTCGGTGGGCACGACCCAGCCGCGGAAGCTGCGACCCGCGGTGGCGAGGGCCGCACGCGCAGCGGTCACGTTGCTCTCGTCGTGGATCTCCGCGATGACGACGCGCGTACGTCGAGGTGGCACCGCGCCGCGTCGCCGCTCGCGTGCACGCACGCGCTCGACCAGCGTGAGCAGCATGCGGATCGTCTCCGCGTCGGGCGTGGGATCGGCGGGATCGGCGAGCAGCAGCACGCGCTTGGCCCCGAGCACGTCGCCGCGGTCGAGCAGCTCCTCCTCGTCGTCGGAGCGCAGGCGATACACCACGCGCGACAAACCGGCGGCGCGCAGGAATTCCGGCGCATCGTTGTCGCGACCGATGACGACGTAGTCACCGCCCGCGAAGCCACGCCGCCGCAGATCCGTGAACCATCGGCGCGTGCCGAAGCGTGCGTCGGTGGGGAACAACTTCTTGTAGTACGCGAGCAGCTCGCGCAAGAGCGTGCGCGTCGAGGGCGTGATGTTGACCAGCACGGTGTGACCGTGGAAGCCGGGTGGGCGCATGCGGCTGTGCTCGACCAGCTCGCGCACCACGTCGCTGCCGAGGCCGATGAGGAACGACACCAACAACAAGCCGAACACGGTGAGCATGAGGCTCACCACCACGACTGCGATCGCTTGCGGCGACTCCAGCATGTTGCCGGGGTCCTGCACCTGGCGGAACGACCACCACAGCAGCACCCAGAAGGAACGATCCTGATCGTCGAGCGTGCCGTTCTCGTCGGCGTCGAACGCATCCTCGTGCGCGTGGTGCAGGATGAGCGCGCCCGCGAACGAGAGCCCACCGACGACCGCGCCCATCAGCACGATCTGTCGCAGTCGCTCGCGGCGCGAGAGGATCACCCAGAGGTCGCGCAGCAGCGGCGCCCAGTAGCCCGCGAGCGCGACCATGCGCAGCAATCGGATGACGCGCAGCCAACGACCGAGCGGCAGCGGCAGGAACGAGACCAGCGCGATCGCATCGAGCACGAGCAGCGTGATCGCGCCCGCTCGGCTCGTCTTCGGGCCGACCGGCGCACGATCATGGGCGAGCGCCGCGGCGCCGAGCCCTTCGCTCGGGAGCGTACGCGTCGTCGCCGAGACCGCGAACGCGCGCATGACGAACTCGCCGAGGAAGACGAGGAAGAACAGCAGCTCGACCCCGGCCTGCTCGATCGCGTCGATCGGCAACAAGCTCGCGATGATCGCGATGCTCAAGAGCGCTCGCACCGCGACCTGTTCGAGGCGTCGGTCGCACCACAGGCCGAAACGGTAGCTTCGCGAGCCGACGGACGCTTCCATGGCCGGGCTGCGCGCGAGCATACCCCGGCGCGGCAGCGCGGTGTTAGCCTCCGCCCGTGACCACACGCGTCGAGACCGACAGCATGGGCGAGATCGCGGTCGCCAGCGACCGCTACTGGGGCGCACAGACCGAGCGCTCGCTCCACCACTTCGACATCGCGAACGACACCTTCGGGCGTCCGATGATCCGCGCGCTCGGGTTGCTCAAGAAGGCCGCCGCGCTGACCAACGGTGCGCTGGGCGTGCTGCCCGACGACAAGGTGGGGCCCATCGTGCGCGCGGCCGACGAGGTCATCGACGGCAAGCTCGACGATCACTTCCCGCTGCACGTGTGGCAGACGGGCAGTGGCACGCAGAGCAACATGAACGCCAACGAGGTGATCAGCAATCGCGCGATCGAGCTCGTGGGCGGCGTGGTCGGCAGCAAGAAGCCCATCCATCCCAACGACGACGTGAACCGCGGGCAGTCGAGCAACGACACCTTCCCCACCGCGATGCACATCGCGGCGGCGGAGCAGACGGTGCATCACCTCCTGCCCCACGTGAAGGCGCTGCGCGACACGCTCGACGCGAAGGCGAAGGCGTTCGCCGACATCGTCAAGATCGGACGCACGCACCTGCAAGACGCGACGCCGGTGACGCTCGGCCAGGAGGTGTCGGGCTGGGTCGATCAGCTCGATCACGCGATGGCGACCGTCGAGCGCGCGCTGCCCCACGTGTACGAGCTCGCGCTCGGTGGCACCGCGGTGGGCACGGGGCTCAACACGCATCCGAAGTTCGCGGTCGCGGCCGCGCAGAAGATCGCCGAGCTCACGTCGTTGCCGTTCGTGTCGGCGCCGAACAAGTTCGCCGCGCTCGCGGGTCACGAAGCGCTCGTCGGTCTGCACGGCGCGTACAAGGTGCTCGCGGTCGCGCTCAACAAGATCGCCAACGACGTGCGGTGGCTGGCCTCGGGCCCGCGCTCGGGCATCGGCGAGATCGCGATCCCCGAGAACGAGCCGGGCTCGTCGATCATGCCCGGCAAGGTGAACCCCACGCAGTCCGAAGCGATGACGATGGTGTGCGCGCAGGTGATGGGCAACGACGTCGCGGTGAACATCGGCGGCATGTCCGGCAACTTCGAGCTCAACGTGTTCAAGCCGCTCATCATCCACAACGTCACGTGGTCGGCGCGGCTGCTCGGCGATGCGTGTCGCGGCTTCCGCGAGTTCTGTGCCGTCGGCATCGAGCCGGTGCGCGCGCGCATCACCGAGAACCTCGAGAAGAGCCTGATGCTGGTGACGGCCCTGAACCCGCACATCGGCTACGACAACGCCGCGAAGATCGCGAAGAAGGCCCACAAAGACGGCACCACGCTGCGCGAGGCCGCGATCGCGCTCGGGCTCGTGAAGCCCGAAGACTTCGACCGCTTCGTCGACCCGGGGAAGATGGTGTGAGCGTGTCCTCCGACAATCCGCTGCTGCGATTCCAGTTCGAGATCCCGTTCCAGGAGATCGAGGCCAAGCACGTCGAGCCCGCGATCGATTCGTTGCTCGCGCATGCGCGCACCGCCATCGACGAGATCGCCAACAACCAAGAGCCGCCGTCGTACGACGACACGCTCGGTGCGCTCGAGCGTGCGGGCGAGCAGCTCGAGTACGCGATGGGCATCATCGGTCACCTCGAGTCGGTGGTGACGAGCGAGGAGCTGCGCGCGGCCTACAACGCGGTGCAGCCGAAGGTCGCGGCGTTCTCGTCCTCGATTCCGTTGCACGCCGGGCTGTGGGGACGCCTCCGCGATCTCTCGACGAGCGACGCCGCGGGCCTGCTCGACGCCACGCGCAAGCGTCACCTCGACAAGACCGTCGACGAGTTCCGTCGTCACGGTGCCGAGCTCGACGACGCGGGCAAGGCCGAGCTCGAAGCGCTCGACGTCGAGCTGGCGAAGTGCACCACGAAGTTCTCGGAGAACGTGCTCGACAGCACCAACGCGTGGGAGCTCGTCGTCACCGACGAGGCGATGCTCGCCGGGCTGCCGCCGTCGGCGATCGATGCCGCGCGCGCGAGCGCGGAGGCGAAGGGCAAGGCCGGCTTCCGCTTCACGCTGCAGTCGCCGTCGCTCATCCCCGTGCTCACGTATCTCGACGACCCTGGCATCCGTCGCGACGTGTGGTGGGCCAGCAACACGCGCGCGAGCGCGGAGCCGTGGGACAACCGTGGCGTCATCGCGGAGGTGCTGCGCCTGCGCAAGCGCAAGGCGCAGCTGCTCGGCTTCGGCGACTTCGCGGATCTCGTGCTCGCCGATCGCATGGCGAAGACCGGCGCGCGTGCGCGGGCGTTCGTCGAGGATCTGCGCGCGCAGAGCGAGCCCGCCTTCATCCGCGAGAACGAAGAGCTCGCGGCGTTCCGCAAAGAGGTCGAAGGTGCGAAGGCGCAGGCGATGCAGCCGTGGGACATCGGCTACTGGTCCGAGAAGCAACGGCGCGCGCGCTACGACTTCGACGAGGAGGCGCTGCGGCCCTACTTCGCGTTCCCGCAGGTGCTCGCAGGCATCTTCGCGATCGCGAAGAAGCTCTACGGCGTCGAGATGAAGCCGGATCCGTCCTTGCCCACGTGGCATCCGGATGCGACCGCGTATCGCATCTACGATGCGGATGGTTCCTTGTTGGGTGGTTTCTACGTCGATCCGTTCCCGCGCGAGACCAAGCGCGACGGCGCGTGGATGAACGGGCTCGTCACCGGGCGCGTCGTCGGCAGCAAGCTCGAGCCGCACCTCGGGCTCGTGTGCGGCAACCTCACTCCGCCGCTGCCCGGTCAGCCCGCGCTGCTCACCCACCGCGAGGTGGAGACGATGGCGCACGAGTTCGGCCACCTGCTGCACCACCTGCTCTCGCGCGTCAGCGTGCGCAGCCTCGGCGGCACCAACGTGGCGTGGGACTTCGTCGAGCTGCCCTCGCAGATCATGGAGAACTGGTGCTGGGAACGCGAGGCGCTCGATCTGTTCGCGCGCCACGTCGACACCGGCGAGACGATTCCGGATGCGCTGCTCGATCCGATGCGACGCGCGCGGACGTTCCGCGCGGCCGCGGCGATGATGCGGCAGCTCGGCTTCTGCGACGTCGACCTCTCGCTGCACACGCGCTACGACGCGAGCAAGGACGGCGACCCGATGAAGTACGCGCGCGCGATCATGCAGCGCTACGCACCGGCGCAGCTGCCCGACGACTACGCGATGATCGCCGGCTTCGGTCATCTCTTCGCGCACCCGGTCGGCTACGCGGCGGGCTACTACTCGTACAAGTGGGCCGAGGTGCTGGACGCGGACGCGTTCGATCGCTTCCTGCAAGAAGGCATCTTCAACCGCGAGACCGGCGACGCGTTCCGGCGCACGATCCTCGAGCACGGCGACAGCAAGGACCCCGCCCTGCTCTTCCGCGACTTCCGCGGACGCGACCCCGACGTGCAGCCGCTGCTGCGCCGCTCCGGGCTGCTGTGAGGGGCTGACAGCCGATCGCAAGCGCGTCGCGTGAAGCGTCCAGCGCGGAGCGCGGACGGGTGCGGTCGCGGCGTGTGGGTGGGCGCGTCGAAGCAGCGAGCGCAGCAAGCGGAGGCCGCCCAGACCCGTCGGCCATGCCCTGGTCACGACCGACTCGCGATCGACACGCAACTTGAAAAGGGCGCTCTTTCTCCTGCGCCCTTTCGAGTTTGCTCAGGCATCGGTCCGGTGCCGCTGGACCAGTCGCACCAGCGTGCCGACGATGCGGCCGAGTCGATCGAGCACGGCGGCATCGGCATGCTCGAGGTACCCCATCGCGACCGCGACCTCGAGACACGCCATCGTCTCTCGCGCCGAGCCGAGCGCCGTGTGATAGCGAGCCGCGCGATTCCTTCCGCGCGAGTACATGCCTTCGGCAACGCCGAGCGCGACGCTACTCGCCGCACGTCGCAGCTGCCGCCCGAGATCGCGGTCATGTCGTTCGATGCGCTCCATCGTCGGTCGCAACATCGCAATCGTGTCGAGGATCACCGGATAGATCGTGAGCATGTCGTCGCTCCTTTCGTGAGCGCCGATCCCGACCGCTGCGCGCGGAGGCTCCGTCAAGGCTGCGAGCGCAGCGAGCATCGCCGAAGGCGACTCGGCCTTGACGGAGCCGAGCACGCAGCTACCGTGCCCCACCTCGAAGCCGTCCCTCTCCCCGCGACACGACACGACACGACACGACGCGCTCGCGCGACGCGCGACGCGCTACAGCTACAGCTACCGCTACCGCTACCGCTACCGCGACGCGCTACCGCTACCGCTACCGCTATCGCTACCGCTACCGCTACCGCTACCGCGGCGCGCGACGCGCTACCGCTGCGCGCAAGCGCTTCTCGCTGGGCGCCCACGCTCCCCGCGCTTGCTCATATTCCAAAATTAGAATATGATACCCGTATGAACCTTCTCGCCGACCCGTTCGCGGCCATCGCCGACGACACGCGGCGCCTCATGTTGCGCGAGCTCGCCGACGGCGAGCGCTCCGTCGGGGATCTGGTCGAGCGCTTCGCGCTACCACAGCCCGCGGTGTCGAAGCACTTGAAGGTGCTGCGCGACGCGGGGCTCGTGCGCGTGCGCGTGGAGCATCGCCACCGCTACTACGCGCTCGAGGCCGCACCGCTCGCGCCCGTGCTCGACTGGGTGCGCTACTTCGAGCGGTTCTGGACCGCGCGGCTCGACGCCCTCGGCGATCACCTGCGGAAGAAGAGGCGGTCATGAAGCGATCGATCCGACTCGAGGCGTTCTACGACTCACCGATCGAAGAGGTGTGGGCCGCGTTCACCGATCGCGAAGAGCTCGCGCAGTGGTTGATGCCCAACGACTTCGCCCCGGTCGTCGGTCATCGCTTCCAGTTCCGCAGCAAGCCGATGCCGGGCTGGGACGGCACGATCGACTGCGAGGTGCTCGTGCTCGAGCCGCCGACGCGGCTGTCGTACACGTGGACCAACGCGAAGAACAAGCTCGACACCGTCGTCACGTGGACGCTCGCGCCGGTGAACGGCGGCACGCAGGTCGTGCTCGAGCACACCGGCTTCGCGGGGCTCAAGGGCCTGCTGTTGTCGGAGATGATGCGGCGCGGCTGGAAGAGCAACATGCTGGTGAAGCGGCTGCCGCTCGTGCTCGCGGCGCGGCGTGCTCGACGTGTGGAGGCCTCGTGAGGCTCGTGCTCGCGATCCTGCTCGGCACGATCGTCGGATTCGTGCTGAACGCAGTGAGCTGGGAGGTGCTGCCGTGGCACCACGCGGCGATCGGCGCAGCGCACGACGAAGTCGCCGCGATCGATTGCCTCGATGCGCAGCTCGACGCAACC
>DASZPU010000877.1:0-5067 GCA_035550195.1 Nannocystaceae bacterium | reverse complement strand
GATCAGTTCGCGTTCTGCGTCGCGCTGTTCGAGGCGCTGCACGGTGTGCCGCCGTTCGCCGGCGAGACCATCGCGGACCTCGCTCGCGCGGTGGAGCGTGGAGAGATCCAGCGCGGCTCGCTGCGCGCCGACGTGCCCGCGTGGGTGCAGCGCGTGGTGATGCGCGGGCTGCAGCACGACCCGCGCGATCGCTTCCGCGACATGGACGAGCTCGTGGCGGCGCTCGGTCGCGATCCCACGCGGCGTCGTCGCGGCGTCGCGCTCGCGGCCGCCGCGCTCGTGATCGCGGTCGGTGCGTGGGGCACCGCGCGTTGGCTCGAGCGGCGCGAGCACGAGGACTGCGTCGGCGCCGTCGCGACGGAGCTCGGCGCGGCGTGGAGCACCGATGCACGCGCGCGCGTCGATGCGGCGTTTCGGGCGACCGCATCGCGCTCCGCGGCCGACACGTCCCCGCGCGTCGCGATGCGCCTCGATCGCGTCACCGCGCGCCTGCACGAGCTCGCGAGCGCGAGCTGCGATCGCCCCGCGCCCGAGCCGACGCAGGAGTGCTTCGCACGCGTGGGCGCGGAGATCGACGAGCTCGTCGACGTGTTCGAGCACGCCGACGCGGACGTCGTGCGCAGCGCGATCTCGGCGATCGAAGGCGTCACTCCGCCCGAAGAGTGCGTCGACACGGCGCTCGCGGCCGAGCTCGCGGAACCGACGGACGCGGTCGAGCGCGACGGCGCACGTACGCTGCGCCGTCGCATCGCTCGGCTCTCCCGCCGCGCCGCGGCCAGCCGCCGCGAGGAAGCACTGGTGGAGGCCGAACGCGTGATCGCGGAGGCGGAGCGTCTCGGCGATCGTCCGACGCTCGCCGAAGCACTGCTCGCGCGCGCGAACATCCGTCGCCGCAGCGACGACCTCGACGGCAGCGTCGCGGACGGCGAGCGCGCGCTGCAGCTCGCGCTCGCGAGCGGTCACGACGTCGGAGCGGTGGAAGCCGCGGAGCACCTCGCGTGGGTGGTCGGCTACCTGCGCGAGGACGTGGCCAACGGGCGCCACTGGCTCGGCATCGCACGCGCGCTGTTCGAGCGGTTGCCCGGAGCGCAGCAGCTGCGCGGTGCGAAGCTCGAGAGCACCGAAGGCCAGCTCGCGTGGGCGGCCGGCGAGTACGAGCTCGCCGCGCAGCACCATCGTCGCGTCCTCGACATGTTCGTCGCCGAGGTCGGCGAGCAGGATCTCCGCGTGGGCGGAGCGCTGCAGCACCTCGGTGAGGCGGCGCTCGAGCTCGGGCAGTTCGACGATGCGCTCACCCACCTCGAGCGTGCGCTCGCGATTCGCACCGCGGAGCTCGGCGAGGTGCATCCGCTCGTCGCAATCTCGCTGGCGACGGTGGGCACGGCCCACCTGAAGCGCCGCGAGATCGATCTCGCGGAGCAGTTCTATCGCCGCGCGCTCGAGGTGCGCCAGGCGTCCGGAAGCGCGGACGACGTCGCGATCGCCCGCGATTGGGGCAACCTCGCGAACGTGCTGGTCGAGCGCGGGCGCTACCATGAAGCGATCGCCGCGTACGAGAGCTCGTTGCGCATCAAGGAGGCCAAGCTCGGCCGCGACGACGTATCGGTCGCGCTCACGCTGCTCAACCTCGGGCGCGTACGCCACGAGATCGACGACGACGCGGGTGCCGAGGCCGACTACCGCCGGGCGCTGGCGATCCGCGAGCGTGTGAACGGACCCGATCATCCCGACGTCGCGGTCGTCCTCAACAACCTCGCCCTGCTGCTGCGCACCCGCGATCGCGCCGCCGAATCACGCGCGATGCTCGAGCGCGTGGTCGAGATCCGCGAGCGCGCGCTGGGTCGCGATCATCCGATGACCGCGAGTGGACTCGGCAACCTCGCGGTGTCCTACCGCGATGCCGGCGACTACGAGCGCGCGCTGACGCTGTACGCCGAGTCGCTCGCGACGCTCGAGCGCGCGCACGGCAAAGGCAGTCCGGCGCTCGCGAAGGTGCTCGGCGACTATGGCATGGCGGCGTTCGACAGCGGCGATGCACCGCGTGCGGCCGAGCTGGTCGCGCGCGCGCTCGACTTGCTCGCGACGAGCGAGCCGCACGGGCCGCTCACGGCGTGGACGCGCTTCCGCCTGGCGAAGATCCGCTGGCAGCTCGGCCAGCACACCGAAGCGCGCACGCTCGCGGACGCGGCGCTGCCCGATGTCGAGGCCAACAATCGCGCGGAGGTCGACGCGTGGATCGCCGCGCACGCCGTCACAGCGCCGGGCGCTTCAACAGGCGGCTCACGGTGACGTCGAGGTCGCTCTGGATGAGCCGCATGATGCTCTCGAACTCTTCGCCTTCGACCATGAGCTGATCACGCAGCACCGCACGCGTGCGTTCGAGCAGCTGCGAGCGCGCATCGGCGATCCAGCGCGCCACCGTGGCCCGGTGCACGCGGTAGATGCCGGCGATCTCGTCGAAGCGCAGGCGGTGCACGAAGTGATGGCGCAAGATGTTGCGCTGCCGTGTGGTGAGAGTGCCGAGCGCCGTGGTGAAGGCGGTGCGGAACTCCTGACGGTAGCGATCCTTCACGTAGACCAGCTCGGGATCGATCTCGCTCGCGCGCTCCGAGACGATGTCGTCGCCGATGAGCACTTCGGGCTCGCGCTGCCGTGCGCGCATGAGATCGATGTACGTGCGCCGTGCGGTGATGCGAACCCAACGACGCAAGCTACCGCGCCCGGAGTACTCCGCGATCTTCGGGCCTGCGGGCGCCTTGCCGATGAACAGCTTGTGGCGCACCTCCTGCTTGAAGTCGTCGCCACGCACCTCGTCGCCCGCGAACGACTGCAGGCCGCGCGCGATCTCCATCGCGTAGTCGCGTTCGAACGCCTCGAGCGCGCGACGATCGGCGCGGGCACACGCGCATGCGAGGAAGAGATCGGTGACGTGCAGCCCACCCAGCGCTTCTTCGGGCGGGAGATCCTCGGGCATGCGTTGCGCGAGGAACACGAGGAAGTCGTCCGCGCCGAGCGAGAGCTGCGGCCAGACGGCCAAGGCCTGCGCGAGCATGTCACCGAGCAGATCTCGCAGGTTCGGCAGCGCCGCGTAGGCCGGTCGCAACGCCGGTGCGAGTCGGTCGAGGAACGCGTCGAGCGCGACCGAATCGCGCGTGGGTCCAGGCACGGGCAACGTCGCCTGGATGATAGCATGCGTGCGTGACTGCCCCTTCCACTGTCGCGCCGCGCACCGTGCTCTTCGCCGGCGGCGGGACTGGCGGCCACATCTACCCGAACGTCGCCATCGACGAACGGCTGCGCGATCTGGCGCCGAGCTTGTCCTCGCACTTCTTGGTGTCCGATCGGGCCGGCGATGCGCGCACGATGGAGGCGCTCGCGCGGCCGTGGTCTGCAAGCACGGTGCGCCCGCTTCCACCTTTGCGTAGGCCGTGGCGCGCGTTCGGGTTCTACGTGTCGTGGCGTCGCGCGATCGCGCAAGCGATCGCACTGTTGCAGCGCGAGAAGATCGGAGTGGTGGTCGCGACCGGCGGCTTCGTATCGGGGCCCGCGCTCGTGGCTGCACGCGAGCTGAGGATCCCGCGCGCGATGGTCAACCTCGACGCGGTGCCGGGCGTCGCGAATCGCCGACTGCATCGCGAGTGCACCATCGTGTTCACGGCGTACGAGAGCCCGCAGCTCCCGGGCGCGAAGCTGGTGGGACTGCCGCTGCGGCGCGCGTCGTTGCTCGCGGGCGATCGCGCCGAGGCGCGCGCGCGACTGGGCGTCGATCCGACGCGGCCGCTCTTGTTCGTCACCGGTGCAACGCACGGCGCGGAGTCGTTGATCCGCACGATGATGGCGCTGGTCGCCGTGCCCGAGCACGCGCGTCGGCTCGCCGACTGGCAGGTGCTGCATCAGTGCGGTGGCTTCGACGTCGCGACGGTGCAACGCGCCTACGACGACGCGGGCGTGCGCGCGAAGGTGGTCGACTACCTCTCGAACATGGGCGACGCGTGGGGCAGCGCGGATCTTGCGTTGTCACGCGCGGGAGCCGGCAGCGTCGCCGAAGCGTGGGGCAACGCGACGCCGACGATCTTCGCCCCGAACCCGTACCACTCGGACGGGCACCAGCGCTTGAACGCAGAGCCGCTGCGCGCGGCCGGTGGCGCGATGATCGTCACGGATCAGATCGATCCGCAGAAGAACCTCGACGAGCTCGGCAGGGCCTTGATCGAGCTGCTCGCCGACTCGGCGCGCCGCGACATGATGCGCACGCGGCTCGAACGCAGCCGCCCGCCCGACGGCGCGACGACGGTCGCGAAGTGGATCAACGACACGATCGCGCTCTCCTCGACGAACCGCGAGTAGCTCACGGCGCCGTGCACAGGTGTTTCGCGCCCAGCTCGCACGCGCGGGCGCGGAGCTTTGCGGGATCCTGATCCGCGAGCAGCTTCGGTTCTTCGGTGGCGAACATCGCGAGCGCTTCGCACGAGGTCGCGTCGCCGGCTTCGCACGCTTTGCCGAGGCGATCGCCGACCGTGGGTAGCGTCGCGGGATCGATCCGCGTCGTCGGGCACGTGACGCGCTGCAGCTCGGCGGCGTCGGGCAGCGACGCGTCGCCCTTCGTGTGCATCACGCTGAACGCTGCGTCGCCGCAGGTCAGCACGCCCGCGAGCATGTAGCCGGTCTCGCCGTCGACCGCGGTCTTCAGCTGCACGAGCAACCACTCGCTCGGACCCTGCAGCTGCTTCTGCTCCGTGATCTCGACGCCGAGCCCCTTCATCATCGCCGCGATTGCTTCGGGTCGCTCGAACGCCTCGCGCATCGAGGCGATGCCGGGCGTCACGTACCAGCGCGCGCCGGTCTTCGAGAAGTACGCCGGCGGATCGCTACCCGGCAGATAGCCGATCGCATCGCCTTGATCGAACGCGGGCAGTGCGATCTCCGGCGTCATCGCGCTCGCTTCGTCGCCGCACTTCAAGGTCGCGAGCAGCTTGTCGTTGAACGCCTTCGCGCGCTCGCGCTCCGGTGCGCCCATCGTCGCGAGCGTGACCGTGACGTTGCTCGGCACGCACTGCACGACGGTCA
>DASZPU010000876.1:0-4434 GCA_035550195.1 Nannocystaceae bacterium | reverse complement strand
CGGCGTCGTAGTCGGCGAAGAGCGCATCGAGCCCCGGCGGTGGCTCGCGCCAGCCCGCACGCCGCGGCTCCGGCTGCGCGCGACCGATCCGCAACGAACGCAGCTCGGGCAGCTCGGTGCGTCGCCGCAGCGACGCGGTCGACAGCGACAGCATCACGGCCTTCCAGTCTTCGCCCGTGCGCTGCACGATCGACGCGCGCATCGACAGCTTGCCGCCGCGACCATCCGGCGCGAGCGCGAGCTGGTAGCTCGGCGCCCACCGTGCACCACCGACTTCGTACTCGATCGCGAGCTCGCACGCCGAGCTCGGCGCGGCCGACAACGTGACGATCGCAGCACGGGTGACGCGCGCACGCTCGGTGCGTCGCGCGCTCGAAGCCTCGGCGAGCCGACGCTCGTGCAGGCGCTCGGACTCTTCCGCATCCTCGAGCTCGCGCCGCAGCTCCCGTCGACGCGCCGCCAACGTCTCGAAGCGACGATCCACGAGCTCGACCAACGCCAGCATCGACGACACCGGAGCCGCGCGCGGCGGCTCGCGACGCGGCGGCTCGCGAAACCGTGGCTGCAACGCGCGCAGCTCGACGATCTCCCGCTCGATCCGATCGACCAGCCCCTGCAATCGCAGACGTTCGCGGCGCGCCTGGTCGAGCGCGGTGCGCTCGCTCGCGAGATCGATCTCCTCACCGAGCTCGACCTCGAAGCCCGCACGCACGTCGAGCACGACGACCTCGGCCGCGGCTCCGATGACGCGCGCGCGCAACGAGAACGCCGCGAGCGCGAGCGGCAACCCGAGCACGCGCAATCGCGTGTGCGCAGCGGCGGCATCGTCGAGCAGTGCAACGCGGGTACACACCGCCCCGGCCCGATAGACGGTGACGGCGCGGAGCTCGGACGTGACGCTGTGCGGTTCCATCGCGGCGAGCATCTTCGCCCGGCCAACGCACCGCGCACAGGATCGGTGACAAAGATTTCGCCTTCACTCCGGGCGATAGCGCAATCGCGCCGTTCCGCGCAGTCGCTTCACCGCGGCCTCCACCCGTTGCGCCGCGCCGCGCGTCTCGAACGGCCCGAGCACGCGGGCCACTCGCCACGGTCGGCCGGCGCGCGTGCTCTTCGCCCCGCCGGGCAGCTCGCCGTTGTGCTGACGCAACCGTGCGCGATGATCGAGCGCGATGCCGACGTACGTCCGCGCACGAACCCGCGAGCGCAGCACGTAGACGACCCAGCCCATCACTGGGCCGCTTTGATCTCGACGAGCTCGTAGACGATCGCGGTCTTGTCGCCCTCGGCGCTCGCGTTGGGGCTCTCCTGCACCTTCGCGTACACGCCGGGCTTGTCGACGATCATCCACACCGTCTTCTTGTTGCCGAAGAAGTCCGCGAGCTCGGCCTTGCTCGCCATGAACTTGCCCGCAGGCACCGTGACCTCTTCGCGTCCACTCACCGTCACCGTCGGCTTCTCCATGCCGAAGAACGGCGAGAGGTTCGACCACGGCGTGTTGGCCGGCTGCGACGACGCCTTGTTGGTGCCGGGATCGGGATCGATCGTGTACGAAGTGGTCGCGCCGTCGTCGCTCGAGTTCGACAGCGCGTAGGTCAGCTTGCCGCCGACCTTCTTGCCCTTCGCATCGGTGCCGCTGCGCTCGTAGATCGCCTTCGTGCCCGGCTGCATCGCCGCACGGATCGCATCGACCGTCCACGGCGGCGCGGTGGGATCGACCTTCTTCGGACGCGCTTCGATCTTCGCGTCCTTGGTGTCGGCCTTCTTCTCGACCGCGACCGCCTTCGCGATCGCATCGGCGGCCGATGGCTTCTTCTCGCCGCCATCACAGCCGAAGCACAGCAACGCGAGGGGGACGATGACGATCGTACGCACGGAGCGACGGTACCACGGCGGCACCGTCGGCCCAAGAAGGTCAGACGCAGCTGCCGGCGATCAAGCCGGACATGAGGTCGACCTGCGGTGCCTCGCACGTCTGCATCGGTTCGCACTGGGCATCGATCTCACACTCACTACAGACGCCGAGCTGCAAGAGGCCCATGACGTCGGCGATCGCACAGTGGCCCGACACGCACGACTCGTCGCCGCTGCCGGCGTACTCGCAGCTCTGTCCGTTCGCGAGGCTGCCCGCCGCGACGCAGCGATAGACACCGGTGAGGCTCGCCACCGCGATGTCGGGCGCACACAGGAAGCCGGGATCGCACTCCGCATCGCTCGCGCACTCGCCACACGTCGATGCGGTGAGCACACCCGGTACGTCGATCACGGTGGCACACACGAGATCGAACGCGCACACGTCGTCGCTCATGCAACCGCTGCCGTAGCCACCGTCGTTGCACACCGATCCGAGCGGCGGAGTCGCGAGCGGGTTGGGCAGAGTGCAACCGCCACCCGGACAGTCGTCGTCGCTCTCGCACTCGCCACACAGACCGCCCAGGATCCCCACGACGTAGCAGTGCCCCGACATGCACTGCGACGAGTCTTCGCACATCGAACCGTTGGGCAGCTCGCCGCCGGTCGGATCCGTCGGATCGGTGGTGACCGGATCCGTCGTCGACACCGTCGACGGATCCGTCGTCATCGTCGTGCTCGGATCGGTCGTGGCCGTCACGGTGATCGGTCCGGTGGTGCTGGGATCGGTGCTCGTGCCGGTCGTGCCCACCGTCATCGACACGGTCGTGCCCACGGTGCTCTCGCCCAAGGACTCCGAGCTGTCCTCGCTCGTGTCGGTCGCACCACCGCCACCGGGATCGACCTGCGGACCGCACGCGACCAACCACAACATGAACGAGCTACACCATCGCAATCGCATGCGAACCAGCGTAGGCCCGCCACCGCAACCGCGCAAGCGGAAGGGATGGAATGGGGCCAGCGCGAATCTGGTACGGTCGCCGCCGCAACGCTGGTGCCGCTCGTATCACTGCAAGGCCTGCGCAAACGCTTCGGTGCATTCGAAGCGCTGCGCGACGTGACGTGCGAGATCGAAGGGCGCGCCGTCGGCCTGCTCGGCCCCAACGGCGCCGGCAAGACGACGCTGATGCGCGTGCTGCTCGGGCTCATCGGTCCCGACGGTGGTAGCGCCAAGGTGCTCGGGCTCGACGTCGCGCACGATCCGAAAGCCGTGCGCGCGCGGCTCGGCTACGCGATGGAAGGCCCCGATCGCATTCCCGGGCTCACCGGGCTCGAGTCGGTGGCGTATGCCGCGGAGCTGTGCGGCATGCGACGACGCGCAGCGATCCTGCGCGCGCACGAGATCCTCGATCTGGTCGGGCTCGACGACGCGCGCATGCGTGCGGTCGAGGAGTACAGCACCGGGATGCACCAGCGTGTGAAGCTGGCCATGGCGCTCGTGCACGACCCCGAGCTGCTGTTGCTCGACGAGCCCAGCAGCGGGCTCGATCCCGACAGCCGCGACGATCTGCTCGCGCTCATCGTGCGCCTGCGCGAAGGCGACGGCCCGGCGGTGTTGCTCTCGACGCACCTGTTGCACGACGTCGAGCGCACCTGCGACGCGGTCGTGATCATGCACGAGGGCCGCGTGCGCTATTGCGGTGCGCTCGCGGCTCTGCAGGTGGAGTCGAGCCACCAATGGGAGGTGCGCATCGATGGTGACCCGCGCAACTTCGCGGCTGCGCTCGCGAGCGCGGGCGCGGTCGTGCAGCCCGGTCGTCGCCCGGAGGCGTTGTTGGTGACGCTCGCCGAGGGTCACGACGCGCGCACGATCTGGTGGGCCGCGGGCCAGAGCGCGACGCGGATGTGGCACATCGAGCCGCGCGCGCTGTCGCTCGAGGAAGCGTTCCTGAACACGATCGGAGCTGCGCAGTGAAGGACGAAGTCTGCGCGATCGGCTATCGCAAGCTGCCCGCGCGCGCCGACAAGCGCTGGGCCCCCGGCGCGATCGCTCGCACCGCGCTCGCGCTCGCGTTCCGCAAGCGCTCGTCGAAGCTCGCGCTCGTGTTGTGTGCGTTCGTCGTGTTCGCCCACGGCGCGACGCTCATCGGTCAGGTGCTGGTCGGCAGCCTCAGCGGCCAAGCGAACGACTCCGACATCGGCAGCCAGATCATGGCCGGCGTCGTGCAACAAGCGATCGGTCAGGTGCACGGCACGCTCTCGACGTTCCTCGGCGTGCAGCTGCACGCGACCGCGCTGCTGCTCGCCGTCGTCGCGGGCGGCCTCATCGCAGAGGATCGCCGCACCCGCGCGTTCGAGCTCTACTTCTCGCGCCCACTCGGCGCGCTCGACTATGCGATCGGCAAGGGCCTCGTCGCCGTCGCCGTGCCGCTCGCGACGATCTTCGTGCCCTTCCTCGCGCTGTGGCTGCTCGCCGTCGGCATCGCACCCGACGAGCTCGCGCGCGAGCTGTGGCGGCTGCTCTTGCCCGGATTGCTCGGCGCGCTGCTGTGCGTCGCGGTGCTCGCGAGCACGTTGCTCGGC
>DASZPU010000875.1:0-8903 GCA_035550195.1 Nannocystaceae bacterium | reverse complement strand
CCGGTCACGCCGAGCAATGGATCGAAGCCGAGCTCGCGAGCGGCCGCCGCATCATGGGCATGGGCCACCGCGTCTATCGCGTGCGCGACCCGAGGGCCGCCGTGCTCGAGCAAGCGCTCGCGACGTTGCAGAAGGAAGGCGAAGGCAGCGATCGCCTCGCGCTCGCGCGCGCCGTCGAACGCTGCGCACGCGCGGTGCTGAAGGGGCGCCACCCCGAGCGCAGCCTCGACACCAACGTCGAGTTCTACACCGCGGTGCTGCTCGACGCGATCGGCCTGCCGCGCACGGCCTTCACCGCGACCTTCACCGTGGGTCGCGTCGCGGGCTGGGCCGCGCACGTGCTCGAGCAGCGCCGCCGCGGCCGCCTGATCCGCCCGTCGAGCCGCTACATCGGCCCGATGCCGCCGAGCTGACATCGGCCTGCTCGTGTGACCGCGTCACAAATCGCGCCGCCCGAGTCTCTCCCCGGGTGAGACCGTTCCGAACGAGGCGCCGATGAACATGCGAACGCTGTTGCCCCTGCTCGCCCTCCTCCCGCTCTCCTCCGTCGCTGGCGAGGCCGCGGCCGCCGATGCCGTCGTGCCCGCGACCGTCGCCGACGAACCGAAGGCGCTCGACAGCGGGCCGCTGCGCGGCGATTGGACGATCCGCGCCGACCAAGGCGGCTGTCGACAGAAGGTCACGCTGGGCGAAGACAATGCGCTGAGCTTCGCGGACGGCGTCGGCATCGGTACGTGGGTCGTGCACGGCGAGACCGTGCAGGTGAACGTGCAGCACGCGAAGATGCCGGTCGCCGAGACCGGGCTCGCGTCGCGCAAGCACGTGCCCGTGCGGTGGAGCGGTGCGCTGCGCAGGGGCCCGCACGGCTCGATGATCGGCGAGCTGGTGATCGAGGTGCTCGACGACGCCGGCAAGGTGAAGCAATCGCGCCGCGCGAAGTTCACCGCGACGCGATCGTGAGCGGCTGATCGAGCAGGCCGGTCTTCGGATCGAGCCCGCGGCCCGCGTGCCGCAGCTTTCGCAACAGCTCGCCGTAGTGCAGCGCGCCGAGGGACTGGCGGCGCTTCACCGCCTCGCGCAACACCGCGACGTAGATGTAGCTGGGGTTGCGCGCGCGCTCGCTGTCGAGCGAGCGGAGGCCCGCGGCGAGCAGCTCGTCGAGATCGGCATCGTCGCGCAATGCATGCGCGTCGTCGCTCGCGTGCTTGCGCACCGTCACCACGAGATCGAGCGTGACCACGGCTTCGCTGCCCGAGCTCAAGCCCTTCACCGAGCGCTGACCCTTGTCGAGGATCGCGACGTGGCACGGCGCGGAGAAGCCGGCCGCGCGCAGGGCTCGTTGCGCGAGCAGCCACACCGCGCCGCTGCTGTTGCCGAACACCACGCTCATGTACCGACCCGGTCGCAGCACGCGGAAGGCTTCCGCGAACGCACCGTGCAAAAGCTGCTCGTAGCGCTCCGCCGCGCCCGCGCGCCGCGGCCCCGTGGTGTGCATCACCGCTTCGCGTTCGTTCTCGGTGACGTCGCCGAGCCAGGCCTCGTGGAAGAGGTTCATGTCGCTGTAGAAGATGTTGCTGCCGAACGGCGGATCGCAGAACACGTAGTCGACCGAGGCATCGCCGGCATGCGCGAGCGCGTCTGCGGATGCGAGGTGGTACTCCGCGCGCGTGCTCGCTTCGCCGAGCAACGCGTCGGCACGCAGCGTCGCGTCCACCTTGCGTGCGAACAGCTCGAACACGTTCCACTCGTAGTGCACCGGCGCGACGTAGTAGGTCTGGTTCTGGGCGTTGAGCGGGCGCTTGGGTCCCCACTGATAGCGTCGTGACGCGCGCGCGAGACAGGCCGTGAAGGCGAAGCGCAGCTTCGCGGCGATTGCAGCGTCGGGCTCGTCGGCGATCGCCTGCCACAGCTCGAGCAGCGCGAGCGCGTTGCGGGCGGAGAAGAACTGCCGCGTCTCGGTGAGCCCGGCGCGTCCGAGGCCGCAGCGGCCGAACATCTCGCGATCGGGTGCGATCGTTCGCGAGGGCACGCGGGCCTGGCGAGGATCCTGCGCCGCGCAGCTGATGCGTTCGCGATCACCCGCTTGCACGGCGCGCTCGAGCTGCCTGCCATCGGGCCCCGGCACGACCACGCGCACCGGTTGCTCGCCGATGCGCGCGAGCTCGCGGCGCACGAGCGGCGCGGCGCAGCTCGGACACGCCTTCGGCGCTCGGCCCTCGCGATCGAGGTGCTCGAACCAGACCAGCTCGCGCGCGCACGATGGACACGCATGCACGAACGACCAGATGGTGCGCACCATCTCGACGTCGTCGCTGCGATAGAGATCGCCGAATGCCGCGCGGGCCTTTGCGAGCGCAACCGCAGCGGCGCGGCGCAGCGCATCGCGATCGACCCGCGCGAGATAGCCCCGGCCGATGTGTCGCCCGAGCGCCGAGATGTCGCTCAGCACCGCTTCGCGTCCGAGCATCGTGGCCGCGAGCCCGGTCATGCCCGAGCCCGCGAACATGTCGACCACCACCTCGCCGGGCGCGCTCAAGGCCGCGATGAACGGCTTGATCGCGGCAACCGGCACCTTGGTCAGGTACGAGTGGCAGTTGTAGATCGCGTCGGTGCGCGGCGCATGGACGACGTCCGGCAGCGCGTCGAGCTCCACGCCTCACTCATAGTCGGAGCCTACGCCGCGGTCAACCGTGCTTGCGCCCGCGGTGCTGGACGTGCTGATCGTGGCGATGCCGGAGCTCGGCGAGCTCTTCGTCGGTGAGCTCTTCGATCGCCATCATGCGGTTCGACGCGCCGCGCATCGCTCGGATCAGCTCGTCGAGCTTGAGCTCCATCGCCTTGGAGTCCTTGTTCTGCGCGTGCTGGATGAGGAACACCATCAAGAACGTGATGATGGTGGTGCCGGTGTTGATCACGAGCTGCCAGGTGTCGGAGAACCCGAAGATCGGCCCGGTCACCACCCACACCACGATGAGGCCCAACGCGACGCCGAACGCCCACGGGCGACCGGTCTGCTCCACCACGTGCTTCGATACCGACTCCCAGAGCTTCGCCGGCGAGCGCATCTACTCCGCCTCCTCGCGTGCGCGTCGCAGCATGCAGATCCCGCGACCTTCGACGCGGATCGTGGTGTCGACGTGCACGAGCTCGTCGTTCGCGAGCTCGCGCTGCGCCGTGTCGAGCACGACTTGCCAACGTCCGCGCCCGCTCAGCTCGGCCGGCAACGCGAACGACAGCGGCTCGTGGTGCTGGTTGAACATCAGATAGAAGTCGTCGTCGAGCACGTGGCGACCCCAACGATCGGGGCTCGCGATGCCGCGACCGTTCAAGAACACCGCGATGCTCTTCGCGAACATCGTGCCCCAGTCGCTCTCGTTCATCTCCGCGCCGTCCGGCTTGAACCAGCCGATGTCGGCCAGTCGGCTGCCGCGGATCGACCAGCCGTGGAAGAAGCGACGGCGCCGGAACACCGGGTGCTCGCGTCGCAGCGCGATGATCCGGCGCGTGAACTCGACCAGCGCGTCGTCCATCGCGTGCCAGTCGATCCACGAGGTCTCGTTGTCCTGGCAGTAGCCGTTGTTGTTGCCGCGCTGCGTGCGTCCGAGCTCGTCGCCCGCGACCAGCATCGGTACACCCTGCGACAGGAACAACACCGCGAGGAAGTTGCGCTGCTGGCGAGCGCGCAGCGCGAGCACCTCGGCGTCGTCGGTGTCGCCCTCCGCACCGCAGTTCCACGAGCGGTTGTGCGACTCGCCGTCGCGATTGTCTTCGCCGTTGGCCTCGTTGTGCTTGTCGTTGTACGAGACGAGGTCGCGCAGCGTGAAGCCGTCGTGCGCGGTGACGAAGTTGACGCTCGCGAACGGACGACGACCGGTGGACTCGTAGAGATCGGAGCTGCCGGTGAGCCGCGACGCGAACTCGGCCAGCGACTGATCGCGTCCGCCCACGAAGTCGCGCACGCAGTCGCGGAACTTGCCGTTCCACTCCGACCACTGCGGCGGGAAGTTGCCGACCTGGTAGCCGCCGTCGCCGACGTCCCACGGCTCCGCGATGAGCTTCGCGCGGCTCACCACCGGATCCTGCTGGATCAAGTTCATGAACGCGGCGAGGCGATCGACCGCATGCAGCTCGCGCGCGAGCGCGGCCGCGAGGTCGAAGCGGAAGCCGTCGACGTGCATCTCCTCGATCCAGTAGCGCAGCGAGTCCATCAACAAGCGCAGCACCTGCGGCGAGCGCATGTTGAAGGAGTTGCCGCAGCCGGTGAAGTCGGTGCAGTAGCGACGATCGTCGGCGAGCCGGTAGTAGCCGGCGTTGTCGATGCCGCGGAAGCTCAGCGTCGGCCCGAGATGGTTGCCCTCGGCGGTGTGGTTGTAGACGACGTCGAGGATCACCTCGATGCCCGCCGCGTGCAGCACCTTCACCATCTGCTTGAACTCGAGCACTTGCTCGCCGAGCTCGCCCGACGCGGAGTACTCCGCGTGCGGTGCGAGGAAGCCGATCGAGTTGTAGCCCCAGTAGTTGCGCAGCCCGCGTTCGACCAGCGCATGCTCGTGCACGAAGTGGTGCACGGGCTGCAGCTCGATCGCCGTGACGCCGAGCCGCTTGAGGTACTCGACCACCGGTGGCCACGCGATCGCGGCATAGCTGCCGCGCAGGTGCGGCGGCACCTCCGGGTGCAAGCGCGTCAGCCCACGCACGTGCGCCTCGTAGATCACCGTCTCGTGCCACGGCGTTCGCGGGTGGCGATCGTCGGCCCAGTCGAACCACGGGTTGACGACGATGCCGTGCGGCACGAACGGCGCGCTGTCGAGTGTGCTCGGCGGGCCGTCGGGATCACCGAAGCGATAGCCGAAGACCGCTTCGTTCCACTGCAGCGATCCCGCGATCGCTTTCGCATAGGGATCGAGCAAGAGCTTGTGGGGATTGCAGCGATGCCCCTGCGCAGGGTCGTAGGGCCCGTGCACGCGGAAGCCGTAGCGCTGACCGGGACCGATGCCGGGCAGATAGCCGTGCCACACGTAGCCGGTGCACTCGGGTAGCGGCACGCAGCGCTCGCCGCCATCCGCGGCGATGAGACAGAGCTCGACGCGCTCGGCGGGCTCGGCGAAGACGGCGAAGTTGGTGCCGGCACCGTCGTAGCTCGCACCGAGCGGATACGACTCACCCGGCCACACCTCCTGCGGTGGGGCCACGGGGTCGATCGGTGCCCGGGCGAGCGCGAGTGTCACCGCAGCCGGGATGTCACCTGCTGAACACCGTGCAAGCGCGCACGATCCGCTGCGCGCGTGCGGTGGCACGCACCGCAGCACGGCGCACACCGTGCCCGCACATGTGGATTTCGCTCGGCGCGGTGCCCCAGCCCGACGGTAGCTGCAGCTTCGAGCTGTGGGCACCGCGGCGCGAAGCCGTCGAGCTCGAGGTGATCTCCGCATCGCCGCGTCGCGTGCCGATGATCCGCGACGAGCTCGGGACGCATCGCGTCGCGCTCGCGGACGTGCAGCCGGGCTCGCGCTATCGCTTCTGGTCCGGCGATCGCAGCTGGGCCGATCCTGCGTCGCGCTGGCAGCCCGACGGTGTGCACGGTCCTTCGTGCGTCGTCGATCCGGAGTTCGCGTGGACCGACACCCGCTGGCGCGGACGAGCGCTCGCCGACAGCGTGATCTACGAGCTGCACGTCGGCACCTTCACACGCGCGGGCACGTTCGACGCGGCGATCGACGAGCTCGATCGGCTCGTGCAGCTCGGCATCGGTGCGATCGAGATCATGCCGGTGGCGCAGTGTCCCGGCGCGCGCAACTGGGGCTACGACGGCGCGTTCGTCTACGCGGTCGCGAACGCGTACGGCGGGCCCGATGGCTTGCGTCGCTTCGTCGATGCCTGTCACGCGCGCGAGCTCGCGGTGGTGCTCGACGTCGTCTACAACCACTTCGGTCCCGAAGGTGCACCGTGGGCCGAGCTCGCGCCGTTCTTCCGCGCCGACTGCCACACGCCGTGGGGTGACGCGATCAACTTCGACGGGCCGGACAGCGACGGCGTGCGTCGCTTCTTCCTCGACAACGCAGCGATGTGGCTGCGCACGTATCACCTCGACGGGCTGCGGCTCGATGCGGTGCACGGCATCGTCGACCGCGCGCCCATTCCGTTCCTCGCGGAGCTCGCAGAGCTCGGCGCAGCGATCGGCGCGCAGAGCTGGCCTCGCTGGCTGATCGCCGAGAGCGACGCGAACGATCCCAGCATCGTGCGGCCGCGTGCGCAGGGCGGGCTCGGGCTCGATGCCGTGTGGGCCGACGACTTCCACCACTGCGTGCACCGCCTGCTCACCGGCGAGCGCCACGGCTACTACGCCGACTACGGCGAGCGCGAGCTGCTCGCCGCCGCGATCAACGACGGCTTCGCGTATCGCGGACAGCACTCGCGCTTTCGTCGGCGTCGTCACGGTGCGCCGCCCGACGGCGTGCCGCCCGAAGCGTTCGTGGTGTGCGTGCAGAACCACGACCAGATCGGCAATCGCCCGCTCGGCGAGCGCCTCACCACGTTGGTCGAGCCCGCGGCCGCGACGATGGCGATGGCGCTGTTGCTCTTCTCGCCGCACGTGCCGCTGTTGTTCATGGGCGAGGAGTACGGCGAGACCGCGCCGTTCCTCTTCTTCACGGATCACGGCGACGAGGATGTCATCGCGGCGACGCGCAAGGGCCGGGCCGAGGAGCACGAAGGCGAAGGCGACCCGCCCGATCCGCAGTCGCCCGCGACGATGGCGAAGAGCGTGATCGATCCGCGTCGGCGCAACGCCGAGCGCGAGCAGCTGGTGCGCACGATGATCGCGATCCGGCGATTGCCCGAGCTGATCGCCGAGCGCAGCAACTGTCGCTGCGAGCTGATCGCCGACGGCCGGGTGCTGCGCATCGCGTACGGCGAGCGGGGACCGCTGGGACTCTTCCGCATCGATGGTGGAAGCGGCGAGCTCGAGCTCCCGCTCCCCGAGGGCCGCTGGGTGATCGGGGTCGAGCACGGTGCGCGTGGTGGCAGCCCCATGCGCGAGCCGTGGTGGTTCGTCGTGCTGCACCGGAGCGAGCCCGCATGAGCGCACTGCCCAGGGGCGTCGTCCCCACCGCGACCTATCGTCTGCAGCTGCGCGACGGCGTCGATCTCGATCGTGCGGCCGCGCTCGTGCCGTACCTCGCACGGCTCGGCATCGGCCACGTGTATCTCTCGCCGATCTCCACCGCGTATCCCGGTAGCACGCACGGCTACGACGTCGTCGATCCCACGCGCATCGATCCCGCACTCGGTGGGCCCCAGGCGTTCGCGCGGCTGGTCGAAGCGCTGCAGCGCGCGAACATGGGTGTGCTCGTCGACATCGTGCCCAACCACATGCGCGCGCATGCGGAGAATCGTTGGTGGCGCGACGTGCTCGAGCACGGTGCGGCCTCGCGTTGGGCGCAGGTGTTCGATCTGCGCTGGAGCGACGACGTCGAGCGCCGACTGGTGCTGCCGGTGCTCGGCAGCCACTACTGCGAGGCGCTCGAGCGCGGCGAGCTCGTGCCGGGACGCGACCCGCACGGCTTGGTGGTGCGCTACCACGATCTGGTCGCGCCGCTCGATCCGCGTACGTGGCCGATGGCGCTCGCGCGCGTCGAGACGCCGGCGATCGTCGAGCTGTGCCGCGAGTGTTGCGAGCTGCCACCGCGCAGCCCCACCACGCGCGAGCAACGAGCGGAGGCCAGCGAGCAGATCCATGCGGAGCTGCGTGCGCTGCTGGCGGTGCCCGAAATCGCCGCGGACGTCGACGCTGCGCTCGCCCAGGTCGCGGGCACGCCCGGTGATCCCGACAGCTTCTCCACGCTGCACGCGTTGCTCGACGCGCAGGCCTGGCGCATCGCCTACTGGCGATCGGGGCTCGGCGAGCTCAACTATCGCCGCTTCTTCGACATCGCCGAGCTCGTCGCGGTGCGCTGCGAAGACGAGACCGTGTTCGCCGCGATGCACGTGCTCGTCGCGGACCTGCTCGCGAGCCCGGTGCCGGTGGGCGTGCGCGTCGATCACATCGATGGCCTCGCCGATCCGCGGGGCTACGTGCGACGGCTGCGCGAGCTCGGCGCGAAGTGGGTGGTCATCGAGAAGATCCTGGGCGACGACGAAGCGATGCGTGGCGACTGGGCCGCGGACGGCACCACCGGCTACGAAGTCGCGGCGCTCGTGACCCGCGCGCTCGTCGATCCCCGCGGCGTCGCACGGCTGCACGAGGCGTGGCAGCGCCGACACGACGGCGTCGCGCTCGACGACGCCGCACGCGAGGCCAAGCTGCAGGTGCTCGACGACTCGTTCGCGACCACGCTGCACCGGCTCGCCGAAGATCTGCGGCGGCTGACGATCTCCGATCGTCGTGCGCGCGACGTCTCGCTGCCCGAGCTCGAACGTGCACTGCGCGAGCTCACCGTCGCGCTGCCGGTCTATCGCACGTACCTCGATCCCGCCGGGAGTGGTGGGCTCGATCGCGAGTTGCTCGACGACGCCGTGCAACGCAGCGCAGCGCGCTTGCCCGCCGAAGAACGGCTCGCGCTCGAGTTCATCGCGCGAGTGCTACGCGGCGAGCCCACGTGGACCGAAGAGCGTGCATCCGAGGTCGCGGCGTTCGTGCGCCGCTGGCAGCAGCTCACTGCACCGCTGGCGGCCAAGGGCGTCGAGGACACGCTGCTCTACCGTTGGACCGCGATCGGTGCGCTCGCGGAGGTCGGCGCACCGACCACGATCCCGGGCAGGCCTGACGGCGTGTGCCAGGACTTCGTGCAGGGCCTGCGTCGGCGGCGACGGACCCAGCGTGCGCCGCTCGTCGCCACTTCGACGCACGACACCAAGCACGGCGAGGATGCGCGCGCGCGACTGGGCGTGCTCTCGCAGCTTCC
>DASZPU010000874.1:0-1589 GCA_035550195.1 Nannocystaceae bacterium | reverse complement strand
ACCGTCGTGGCGCTCGCGTGGCTGTGGTTCGTGAACCTCTACAACTTCATGGATGGCATCGACGGGCTTGCGGGTGTCGAGACGATCGCGATCGGTGGCGGCATCGTGATCGTGGGTGCGCTCGGGGTCGCGCCGGGTGTGCCGAGCTTCGTGCCTGCGGTCGCGGCCGGCGCAGCGCTCGGCTTCCTGCGCTGGAACTGGAGCCCCGCGCGGGTGTTCCTGGGCGACGTCGGAAGTGTGCCGCTCGGCTACGCGCTCGGCTTCCTGCTCATCGTGCTCGCGAGTCATGGTGGGCTCGTCGCGGCGATCGTGCTGCCGGCGTACTTCCTCGTCGATGCGAGCGCGACGCTCGTGCGTCGCATCGCGAGCGGACATCGCCCGTGGCACGCACATCGCGAGCACCACTACCAACGTGCGGTGGCGTCCGGTCGCGGACATGCGCGTGTGAGCGCCGACGTGGCGCGCACCGATCTCGGGCTCGTCGCGCTCGCGGTCGCCGGCGTATGGCTCGGCTGGCTCGTCGTGCCCGCGGCCGCGTGGCTGGTGTGGCGACGCATCGACGGTTGGAGGCGCGCGCGATGAACGTGCTCGTCACCGGTGCGACCGGCTTCGTGGGGCGGGCGGTGCTGCAGCGGCTGCGCGCCGACGGCCATCGCGTGCGCGCGGCGGTGCGTCGCGACGTGGTGCTGCCGGGTGTCGAGGTCGTGAACGTCGGCGAGATCGACGGCACGACGTCGTGGGAGTCGGCGATGCGCGAGATCGATGCGGTCGTGCACCTGGCCGCACGCGTGCACGTGCTGCACGAGACCGCGGGCTCGCGCGATGCAGCGTTCGCGGCGTTCCGCCGCATCAACGTCGACGGCACCCGCAAGCTCGCGGAGGCCTGCCGTCCGTCCACGCGCTTCGTCGCGATGAGCAGCATCCGTGCGGTCGCGGACGAGTCGCATCCGGTCGCGATCGACGAAGCCACGGCCCCGCAGCCCACGACGCCGTACGGCATCTCGAAGCTCGAGGGCGAGCGTGCGCTCGCCGAGGTCGCACGTGCACGCGGCATCTCGTGGATCGCCCTGCGCCCGCCGCTCGTGTTCGGCGAAGGTGCAGGCGGCAACCTGCGCCGACTCATGGCGATCGTGCGACGCGGCGTGCCGCTGCCGCTGGGCGCCGTGCACAACCGCCGTAGCTTCATCTACGTCGGCAACCTCGCGGATGCGGTCGCGCGCGCGCTCGCTGCGGATGCGCCGCAGTCGTGCGCGCTGCCCATCGCGGATCCGCCGGCACGCTCGACCGCAGCGCTCGCGCGCGAGATCGGTGCCGCGATGGGCAAGTCTCCGCGGCTCGTCAGCGTGCCGCCGCGATTGCTCGAGCTCGGTGCGCGCGTGCTCGGCCGGAGCGAGGTGTGGGCGCGCCTCGGCGGCGACCTCGAGATCGCAGCGCACGCCGCGGATCGATTGCAGTGGACGCCAGCGGTGTCGTTCGGCGAAGGCGTGCGGCGAGCGGTGCACGACTGGCTCGGAGGGAGTCACTAGCGATGTGCGGGCTCGCAGGCTTCGTCGGAGCTCCCGCGCGCACGGCCGAGCTCGAGCGCATCG
>DASZPU010000873.1:0-51509 GCA_035550195.1 Nannocystaceae bacterium | reverse complement strand
TCATCACGAGATGCGACGTGCCGTCGCCGACGCTACGCAGCTGCGCGGCCCAGGGCAGACGGATCTCGGTGAAGCCGGCCTTCCACGACCACTCGATCGCTTTCGTCGCAGCCGCGAGCGCTGGATTCGCGGCGAGCCACGCTGCGAGCTCGGGCAGCTGCGGACACTCCCAGCGCGGTGCACCGAAGCGGGACGAGCTGCGCAGCACGATCGGTGCTGCGAGCGCGCCCGACAAGAGCGCATGGTGCTCGCCCGGCACCGGCTGCATGCCGGCATATGGTTGCGCGTAGAGCTGCGTCCAACCACCGGTGTCGAGCTGCAACAGCTGCAAGCCGTCGACGCGCGTGTCGCCACCGAAGAGCGACCCGAGCGTCGAGGCGACCACGCCCGCGATTCCGGTCTGGCTGCCTTCGATCACCTGCACGACGCGTGCACCGCTCTTGGCCGCCTCTTCGAGCAGGCTCTGCTTCTGGCGCAGATGTGCGGCGGACACCCGATCATCGAAGAACCCCATCTTCACCCGCCCGGAGTTGGAGTGCACGACACCCGCGATCGGTTCACTTCGACGGCGGCGCTGGAGCCGGCTTGCCGTCCTCGCGCTTCGGCTTCTCGATCGCACGGCCGGCGAACGGCTTGTCGTAGTCGAGCTGTCCGAACTTCTGGTTGCGTCGCTCACGTCGCGCGTCGCGCTCGGCGTCCGCCGGATCGTTGCTGAAGTCGAGCACGAGCTCGAGCTTCTTCTTCTTGCGCAGCACCACGATCTTCTTCTTGGTGCCCTCGGACATGAAGCGCCGGAACATCTCGCGACGCGAGCCCTTCGCGCCCTCGACCTCGATCACCTCGTCACCGACCTTCACACCCGCCTTCGCGGCTGCGCCGTCCTTGTCGAGCTTGGTGACGCGCGTGTCCTCGAGATCGGCGCCGAACTGCCGCCGCGGCAACGCAGCGCTGTCGGTGCGATCGAGCTTCTTGTCGAGGTTCGCGAGCCCGAGCGCAGCGATCGCGACCACCATCGCGGAGTGCCGCTGGTACTCGGGGATCGCGAAGTCGAGCGTATCGAACTGCGTGTGGTGCGAGTGCTCGTAGTCGGCGCGGCCATCCTGCTCCCAGAAGAAACCGGGGACGCCCTTCGCGATGAACGAGCTGTGATCGCTGCCGCCACCGCGCAGCGAGTCCGCGTACCACAGCGCGAACGGCAGCTCGGGGTCGAGCTTCATCACCGGGTCGAAGACCTTCTTCATGTCCTCGGCCATCTCCGGCGTCACGCGCAGACCCGAGAGGAAGTTCGTGCCACCGTCGTGCACGAGCACGGCGCTCACCTTGTCGGTGAGCTCGGGGTGCTGCGCGACGTAGGCCTCGCTGCCGAGCAACCCCTGCTCTTCGCCGCTCCACAGCATGAAGCGGATCGTGCGACGCGGCTTCGCGCCGGCCGCGACCAACAAGCGCGCGGCCTCCATCGTCGTCGCGCAACCCGTGGCGTTGTCGACCGCACCTTCGGCGCCGTCCCACGAATCGATGTGCCCGCCGACGATCACGTACTCGTCGGGAAGCTCGCTGCCGACGAGGTCGGCGATCACGTTGTGCTGCGGCACCGGGCCACGGAAGAAGCGGTTGTCGATCGAGAACTCCAGCTCGACCTGCTCGCCCGCAGCGATGCGCTTGCGGAGATCATCGTGCTGCTCGCCTTGCAGGCTCACGTGCACGTCGCGCGGCAGCTTCGCCCAATCGATCTTGTAGCGCCCACCGGTGTGCACCAGCTTGCCGCCGGCATCGCGCGCGCGATCGATGTGGCCGAGCGCGCCCGCGGCGAAGAGCGCATCGTCGATGGGCGCGCGCGCCTTCTCGGCCGCATCGCCGCGCGGCTCGTCGGGCGGATGCACGACCCAGACGCCCGCGAACTTCGTCGGGGCTGCGGTGACTTCCTTCGCGCTCGCCGGATATGCGACCGCCTTGCCGCGCACCGGACCGAGCACGCCCGGCGTCCACGCATGCGTCGTGAACTCGTACTTCACTTGCTGCGGCGCGACCATCCCGCCCGACCACGGCCCGCGATCGAAGCCCACGGGAAACTCGCCCCAGCGCTCGAGCTTCGCGTCCAGCCCGAACGCGGCGAAGCGATCGCGCGCCCACTTCTCCGCGACCATCAGCGCGTGCGATCCGGTGAGCCGCGGACCGATCACCTTGGTGAAGTGCTTCAGGTGATCGTCCACCTGCGACTCGGTGCGCCCGAGCTCGACGATGCGCGAGATGATCGGATCGTCGGAGACCTTCGGGCCGGCGGCACGCGGCTCGCCGACCGCGGTGGGCTCGGCCTTCGTCGGCTGCGATTCCGGCGTGGTGGTCGCGACGTCGCGGCGCGGCGCACAGGCGAGCGCGAGCGCAATGAGGACGATCGTGGAACGCCCGAGGGTCGGCATGGGCGGCAGCATACTGCGGCCCTGCGGCGGTGACAGCGGTATCATCCGCACGATGGCCGACGATGCGAAGCTGCGGCGCTGCAACGTAGTCCGCATCTACGAGGTCGGCGATCGCATGGTGGTGCTCGGCCGCGACGGTCAGGGCCACGAGCTCGTCGGCGACTCCGCTGCGCTCGCCCGCGAGGTGCTCGCGTTCGTCGAGTGGCCGAAGCGCCGCGCCGAGATCGTCGCGCACATCGAGGAGCTCACCGGCGCACCGCTGCCCGAAGGCAGCGCGCTCGATGATCTGCTCGCGCTGTTGCTCGGCACCGGATCGATCGAGCGCGTCGCACCGCCGTCCCACCGCACCGTGCCGCACGTGCCGGGGCCGCGGGTCGTGCTCGGTGTCACCGGAGCGGTCGCGACGATGCACACGCCGATGCTCGTGCAGCGCTTGCTCGAACGTCGCCACCAAGTGCGCGTGGCCGCGACCTCGGAAGCGCTCCGATTCGTGCGCACCGAGCCGTTCGAAGCGCTCACGCACCATCGCGTCGTCGACGAGCTGTGGCCGACGGGCGATGCGTCGCACGTGCCCCACATCGACCTCGCGCAGTGGGCCGACGTCGTGCTGGTGTGTCCCGCGTCGGCCACCACGATCTCGCGCATCGCCACCGGCGATCACGGATCGATCGTCTCCGCGGTCGCGTTGGCCACGCGCGCGCCGGTGGTGATCGTGCCGTCGATGAACGGAGCGATGCTCGCGAGCGCGGCCGTGCAGCGCAACGTGGCGCAGCTCGTCGCCGACGGCATGCACGTCGTGCACGCGGCCGGTGGTGTCGAGGTCGCCGATGCGCCACCCGAGCGTGTGCCGATGATCGGCGCGGCGCCGCCGTGGGGCACCGTCGTGCAGCTGCTCGAGGCGGTGCTGCTCGCCCGCGGCATCCGCCACGCGCCGCACGATGCCGGCGACTGGGATGCGATCTATCGCCGCCCCGAGGCGGAGCTGCCGTGGCACGTGGCCGAGCCCGACGACGACATCATGGCCGTCGTGCGCGCGCATGCGGGTGCGAGCGTGCTCGACGTCGGCACCGGGCTCGGCACGATCGCGGTCGCGTGTGCGCGCGCGGGTCATCGTGTGATCGCGACCGACGTGTCGGCCGCTGCGCTCGCGCGCTGTCCCGACGAGCAGGGCGTGGTGTGGCTGCAGGACGACATCACGGCGACGCGACTGCATGCGCGCTTCGAGCTCGTGATCGATCGCGGCTGTCTGCATCTACTCGCCCCGGGCGACGCCGCGCGCTGGGTCGCTGCGATGACGCGGCTGGTCGCGCCCGGTGGTACGATCGTGTTGAAGACGTTCGACGACGCCGGTGCGAATGGCCGCGCGACCCAGCCCTACGACGCCGCGCGCTTGGCCGCGCTCGTCGGTGACGCGTTCACGATCGCCAGCGATCGTGCGAGCACGCTGCCCGGTCCCGAGGGTGCGCCTTCGGCACGTCTGTTCGTGTTGCGCCGCCCATGAGCAACGAACGCAGCGCGCTCGCTCTCGTACTCGCGATCGCTGCGTGCGATCGTCCGCGCGACGAAGCGCCGGTCGACACGCCGGTCGCGACCCCGACCGTCGCGGCGCCCGAGCCCGCGCCGCCGCCGGAGCTTCCCGCCGATCGCCGCTGCGGCGAAGCGGGGCGCGAGCCGACCGCCCTGCCCCCACTGTTAAAGGAAGGGATGGTGCAGGTCGGCACCGCGACCGTGCGCCCCGGCGAGACCAAGACGATCGGTACCGTGTCGCTCGCGTACGACGAGCACGCGTGGATCGGTTCGCGCGGCAGCGGTCATCGTGGCGCCGCGCTGAAGGTGCTGATCGAACAAGCCGAAGCCAAGGGCGCCGCGTGGGGCCACGACGTGGCGATCGATCCGAAGCGCGAAGAGACGTTCGTGCTCGGCCCGTATCACATCGCGACGAAGGTCGGCGACGGTGACGAGCCCGAGGTGACTGCAGTCGTGCGCAAGAACGCGTGCCCCGATCACGCCGACATCGCGGCCACCGACGAGTCGCGCTCGTTCTGGCTCAGCACCGAAGCGATCGCGGTGCAGGCCTTCGACACGACCGGCGAGATGGTGATCGCCGCGATGGTGGCGCGGCCGGCCGAGCTCATGCTCGAGCTGTCGACGCTCGGCTACCAGTATGCGATCCCCGCTCGCACCGCGGCGAAGCGGCGCATCCGCGTCGCTGCGCGTGTGGTGGTGATCGACGAGATCATCGCGGCCGGAGACAAGGTGCACGCGCGCCTGCACATCGAGCCGGCCCCGAAGTCGATCGCGACGGCGCCGGTGCCCGCGATCGGCTGCGGCGATCCCAGCCCGCAACGCACGACGCTGCCTGCAGTGCTCGCGGCCGGTGCACCGGTGGTCGACGATCTGCATCTGTCGCCCGGCGAGACGGCCAAGGCCGGCAAGCTCGCGCTCGCGCTGGTGCAGCCGCCCGAGGACATGCCGATCGATCTTCGTCTCGACATCTCGTCGGACGACCCCGACACATCGTCATCGATGATGTTCAGTGCCAGCGGATTCGACTCGCGCGTCGAGGTGGTCGGCGCTTCGCTGTTGCGCGGCGACGCGGACAGCGACGGCGAGGTGCGTGTGCGTCGGATGCAGCTCGCGTGCGACCCGACGCTCACGATCGCGACGCCGTCGGCCCCCACGCTGGTGTGGATGAGCTCGGCAGGTCGCAACCAGATCACGGTCGGCGAGCAGTCGCCGCTGCGGCTGCGCATCTACCCCGGCGTCACCGATGCGCAGCTCTCGGCGGAATCCGAGAGCATGTACCTCTCGCGTGCGATCGTTCCCACGACGCAGGGCGAAGGCTTCACGCTGGGCGCGTGGGAGCTCGAGGTCGTCGACGTGGTCGCGAGCGGAGACCTGCGCTGGGCCGAGCAGCGCTGGCACGGCACCGCGGCGGTGCCCGCGATCCATGTGCAGCTCCGCATCACGCCGCCGACGTGACTGCGCTATCCTCGGCCACGTGAAGCGTTCGTGCCTCGGCGCGTGCTTGCTGGTCGCCGCGTGCTTCAGCGAGGACGACGTCGACGAGAGCGGCGCGGACGATCACGGCACCACGCACGCGGAGAGCAGCAGCACCGCGACTGCGAGCGCGACGACGGCGACCGAAACCAGCGGCCTGCCCACCAGCACCGACGACGGCAGCGAGTCGGTCGACACCACCGCGGACGCACCGGGCTGCGGCGACATGATGGTCGGCCCCGACGAAGACTGCGACGACGGCAACGACGTGCCCGGCGATGGTTGCTCGGCGTGTCGCGTCACCGGCACGCTGCTGTGGACGCAAACCCTCGGCATGCCGGGTCTGCGCGACGACTGCTACGCGGTGTCGCTGCGCGAGCACGTGATCGTCGTCGGCGATCTCAGCGAGGCGCCCGACGTGTACAACGGCTGGGTCGAAGCCTTCGATCGCGAGGGCACGCCCGCGTGGCGCTTCGACGACGACGACGACACCAGCAGCGGCTTTCGTGCGCTCGCATGGATCGACGCGCAGGAGTTCGTCGCGGTCGGCATCCACAACAACATCGGCTTGGTCGCCGGCGATGGTTGGGCGAAGCGCTTCACCGCGGGTGGCGTGAGCGGGCTCGAGCAAGAGCTCACCTGGCACGACGACATGCGGCTGTCGGGTTTCGTCGGCGTTTCGACGACGGGCAACGATCTCGTGCTCGCAGCCAACGTGTATCTCGATGGGGCCTATCGCGCGTGGTATGGCGCGCTGCCGCTCGATCAGTATCCCGAGCCGGCGTTCTCCGCGGAGAGCATGGGCATCGACCCGGGTGTGCTCATCGAAGGCTTCGATCACGGCGGCGCACGACTGCGTGGGCTCGAGCGTCACTTCAGCGGCACGCCCAATCCGCTGTCGCTGTCGGCCTTCGAGGGCACGATCGTCGATCCGCCGGCGACCTACGATCTCGGTGCGAGCGCGGCGACGGTGGTCATCGCGGTCGACGGCAGCGGCCGCACCTGGACGTGCGGCAGCAGCGACACCGCCAGCCCGCGTGCGCTGCAGCTCGGACGCGTCGCCGCGAGCCTCGACGAGACCGCGGGCCAGACCCACGCGCTCGACGGCGACGCCACCTGCCATGCGATCACCACGGTCGGCGAAGGGGCCGTCTTGGCGGCGCGCGTCGATGCGACCACGTTGATGCTGATCGAAGTCGACGACCAGCTCGAGATCGTGTGGTCGACCACGCTCGACGTCGGAGCTGCGGTGCCACGCAGCATCGCGCTCGACGAGGCCGGCGAAGCCATCGCGTTGTGCGGCGTGCTCCCCGATGGCGGAGAGCCGGCGATGGACGACGCCTGGATCGCGCTCGTCGTCCGCTGATCGCGTAGACTTCCGGCGTGGCCCGCAAGTCCGCCCCCACCGATGCGATCCTGAAAGAGCTCCGCGCGTTCGGGCTCGCGTATCCCGGCGCGCACACGAAGAGCCCGTGGCCGGGTCACCTCGATCTCGCGGTGAAGGACAAGACGTTCGCGTACCTCAGCCTCGAAGGCGAGCCGCTCGGCATCGGCTGCAAGCTGCCGCACTCGTGCGCGGCGGCGTTGATGCTGCCCAACACGCAGCCGACGCCGTACGGGCTCGGCAAGAGCGGATGGGTGTCGGCGAAGTTCGACGACGGCGAGCTGCCCGACGTCGAGATGCTGAAGGCGTGGATCGACGAGAGCTATCGCGCGCAGGCGCCGAAGAAGTTGGTGGCGCAGCTCGATCGCGAAGGCCCGCGCGTCACGAAGTCGGCTGCGCCGCAGAAGGTCGCGAAGCCGCCCGCCGCGAAGCCGAAGGTCGCTGCGGCAAAGCGCCCCGCCGCGAAGAAGCCCGCCGCGAAGAAAAAGCCGGTCGCGAAGAAGCCCGCCGCGAAGAAGCCCGCCGCGAAGAAGAAGGCGGCGAAGCGCTAGAGCGCCTACAATCGCCGACGTGGCGGATCGCGACGCCAGCCTGGAGGTCACCGAGGCTGGCTCGAGTGACGAGGCCGCGACGCGCTCGGTCTCGCCTCGCCTCGCGCAGCGCGAGCTGCCACGCGGCACCGCGATCGGCCGCTACGTGGTGCTCGAGCGCATCGGCGCCGGTGCGATGGGCACGGTCTACGCGGCCTACGATCCCAAGCTCGATCGACGCATCGCGCTGAAGTTGGTGCGCCCGCATGCCGGGCGCGATGCGAACACCGCCCAGCTGCGACTGCTCCGCGAAGCCCAGGCGCTCGCGCGGCTGTCCCATCCCAACGTGGTCGCAGTGCACGACGCCGGCACGCACGACGACGTCGTGTGGGTCGCGATGGAGTTCGTCGACGGCACCACGCTCGGTACCTGGCTCGAGCAGTCGCGAACGTGGCGCGAGATCGTCGAGACGTTCGCGGCCGCCGGTCGTGGGCTCGCGGCTGCGCACGCCGCCGGCCTGGTGCACCGCGACTTCAAGCCCGACAACGTCATGATCGCCTCGCGAGAGGCGCACGCGGACGCCGTGCAGGTCGTGCGCGTGATGGACTTCGGGCTCGCGCGCGCCACCATCGATCCCAGCAACGAGCTCACCGAGCCGATCACCGGTGACGACGTCGCGCTCACGCGCACCGGTGCATTGGTGGGCACGCCCGCATACATGGCGCCGGAGGTGCACTGCCACGGGGTGGTCGATGCGCGCAGCGATCAGTTCGCGTTCTGTGTCGCGCTGTACCAGGCGCTGTATCGCAGCAAGCCGTTCGTCGGTACGACGCTGCCCGAGCTCGCGCTCGCGGTGATCGATGGCCAGCTGCGCGAGCCGCAGCGCGACGAGACCCCGCGTTGGTTGTGGCCGATCGTGCGGCGGGGGCTGCAAGTCGACGCGGCCGCGCGTTGGCCCGACATGGATGCGCTCGTGGCCGCGTTGCAGCGTCGACGCGATCGCGGATCCCTGTGGGTGGTCGGCGGTCTCGCGCTCGCGACCGCCGGTGGCGTCGCAGCGTTCGCGATGCCGCAGCGCGAGGCCGAGCCGTGCACCGATGCGCCGCAGCGCATGGCCGGCGTGTGGGACGAGGAGCGCGCCGACGCGACCGCGGCTGCGCTGCATGCCACCGGGCTCGGCTATGCCGACGCCGAAGCCGAGCGTGTGCGCGTGCGACTCGACGAGTACACGCGCCGGTGGACCGATCAGTACCGCGATGCTTGCCTCGCGCATCGCCGGGGCGAGCAATCCGACCGCGCCCTCGATGCGCGCATGGTCTGCCTCGATGGTCGTCGCGAAGCGGTGCGCGCGTTGGTGGACGTGCTGGTGTCGGCCGACGAAGCGGTGGTCGAGCGCGCGACGAAGATGGCGTCCGGTCTGCCGCAGCTCGATCGCTGCGCCGATCTCGATGCGGTGCTCGACGAGCTGCCGCCGCCCGAGGATCCGGTCACCGCTGCGGCGGTCGCGAGCGTGCGCCGCCAGCTCGCCGATGCGCGTGCGTTGCTCGAAGGCGGACGCTACGACGCCGCGCGCAGCTTGGTCGAAGGCGCGATGGTCGGCGCGCTCGCCACCGAGCACGCGCCGGTGATCGCCGAGGCGCGGCTCGAGCTCGGGCGTGCGAGCGAACGCGCGGGCATTGCCGTCGTCGCGGAGCGCGAGCTCATCGAGGCCTTCATGGCCGCGACCGCAGTCGAGCACGATCGTGTGGCCGCCGATGCGGCGATCGCCGTGCTCGCGCTGCTCGGCGGCGATGCAGCGCGCGCGAAGGAGACCGAGCCGTGGATCCGCCTCGCCACTGCTGCGGTCACGCGCATCGGTGACGCCGCGGAGGATCGCGCGAGCCTCTTGGCCGCGCTCGCGTCGACGCGCGCAGAGCAGGGTCGCTTCGAGGAGGCCGCGACCGCGGCCCAGCAAGCGCTCGAGCTCCGCCAGCAGCTCGACGACCCGCTCGCGATCGCGGGCTCGCTCGTGCAGCTCGCGTTGGTCGATGCCGAGCTCGGCCACTTCGATCAGGCGCGCGAGCAGGCCGGCGCCGCGCTCGAGCTGCAGCGTCGCGAGCTCGGTGAGCAGCACCCCGCGATCGCGCGCAGCGAGCTCGTCATCGCCGGCGCGCTCGCGCAGCAAGGTCGTTTCACCGCGGCGATGGAGCACGTGGAGCGTGCGCTGGCGATCCGCGAAGCGGTGCTCGGGCGCGCGCACGTCGACGTCGCGGAGGCGCTGCGCGTGCGCTCGACCATCACCGCGCGCACCGGCGACACCGCGGCCGCCACCCGCGATCTCGAGCGCGTGCTGCAGATCCTCTCGCGCGTGTATGGCGACGACGATCAGCGGCTCACGCCCGTGCTGATGACGCTCGGCAGCGTCGCATACCTCGAGGGTGATCTGCCGCGCGCGCGCACGCAGATGGAGCGCGCGCTGGCGATCCGCGAGCGCACGCTGTCACCCGATCATCCCGATCTCGCGAGCACGTACACCAACCTCGGCGCGGTGCTGCAGCTCCAAGGTGATCTCGTCGGTGCGCGTGCGCGGCTGGAGCGTGCGCTGGCGATCCGCGAGCGCGCGCTCGGTCGCGAGCATCCCGACGTCGCGCTCACGCTCGGCAATCTCGCCGGCGTCGTGTCGTTGCAAGGCGAGACCGCGGCCGCACTCGCGCTGCGCAAGCGCGAGCTCGCGATCCGCGAGGTCACCAACGGGCCCACGCACTTCGAGACCGGCGTCGCGCTGGCCGGCGTCGGCGAGCTCGAGCTGTTGCTCGGCGACGTCACGCACGGTCGCGCGACGCTCGAGCGCGCGCTGCCGCTGCTCGAAGCGGTTCCGCAGGAGCAGCTCCAGACCGCAGTGACGCGCTTCCGCCTCGCGCAGGCGATGTGGGCCACACCGTCAGAGCACGCGGAGGCCCGCGCGCTGGCCGAGCGCGCGCGCACCGAGCTCGCGACCGCGCCGCATCTGCAGGCGCAGCTCGCGGAGATCGACGCGTGGCTCGCGAAGCCGTCGGTGCCGTCAGCCGCGAAGTGATCGACGGCGACGCACGAGCGGTGCGAGCACGAGCAACCACGCGAAGCCAGCACTGCGCGGGCTCGCAGCGCATGCGCAGCCCGACGCGTCTTCGTTCTCGCCCGTGCCTTCGCTGCCGCTGCTGTCGCTGCCTTCGGCACTCGCGTCGCCGACCGTGCCAGCGGTGGCGCTCGCGCTCGCGCTGCCACTCGCGCTGCCACTCGCGCTGCCGCTCTCGCTCGCGCTCCCGCTCTCGCTCGCGCTCCCGCTGGCGCTGCCGCTTTCGTCTGCGCTCGCGTTGCCGCTGCTCGCGTCGCTGCTGTCGGTCGACCCGCCCTCGCTGCTCCCGCTGCTGCTGCTCGTGCCCGGCGGCGGCGCCTCGCCGACATTCACCACGACCTCGTCGAGATCCCACTGGTTGTCGGCATCGAGCGCGTACACCTGGAACGTGTACGCGGTCTCGGGCAGAAGCCCGGAGATCGTCACCGTCTGCGCGTCGTCGTTCATCAACGTCACCGCCGGCCCGTCGAGCTGCGTCCAGGTGAACGCCACTGCATCGTCGTCGACGATGGTCGCTTCGAGATCGAGATCCGCACCGTCGCCCGGCACGTCGAGATCGTCGGGTGCGATCACGTCGGGGCGATCGATCGACAAGAACCAGCTGTAGAGGCCGTCGCTGTCGTTGGCCGCGCTGTACTCGCGGAACTCGATGTCGATGCCGCAGCCCTGATCGCTGGCCCATTCGGCGCCGGGGAAGCCGACGTTGATCGGATCGATCGCGTTGATCCACGACGAGTGCGGCACGTCGTAGAACATCGTCATGCGTCCGTCGGGGCGCGGCTGTCCGACCGCTGCGACGCAATCGGGATACTGCGGATAGCCCGACGGGTTGTCGTACATCGACGCGAGCTCGACCATCGCGCACGGATTGAACACGCCGGGCCCGAGATGGCCGTCGTTGTCGTCCTCGCCGTGGAACCACCAGAACGCAGTGTCTTGGAACGTGCAGCTCACCGCCGGTTGCACGATGCCACCGGGCATCGACGCGGCCGCGGCGAAGCGGCGCGGATGCTCGGCGACGTACTGCAACGTGCCGCGTCCACCTTGGCTCATGCCGGTGAGGTAGAGCCGGCGCGGATCGACGGGATAGTTGTCGATGACGTACTGGAAGAATCCGTCGAGCGCGTCGAGATCCCACTCGATCGTCGAGCCCGGCGGCACCGGGTTCTGCGGCGACACGATGATGAACGGACGCAGCGTGTCGTCCCACTGTGCGTTGCGGATGAGCCCCTGCGGACCCCAGGTCAGATTGCGGCACAACCCATCGTTGCCGCAGTCCGTGTCGGCGCACGTGTCGGCGCCACCGGGGCACGCCGAGACGTCGTCGTACTCGCCGATGCCGGGCAAGAACACGAGCAGCGGTAACAGCTCGTCGTCGCCGAGCGAATCATAGTTGCTGGGCAGGTACTCCCAGTAGCCGAGCTGCCACGCATCGCCGGCGTCGTACGTGATGCCGCGCAGCGTGCCCGGCGTGAGCTCGTCCGCGTAGGGCGGATCGGCGAGCGCCACTGCCGGCGCCATGGTGATCGCGAGGGTGATCAGGATCGTGCGCGTACGCTGCGAAGCCACGTCTGCATGATGCCACAGCGACGCCGGACGCAAGCCCGACCGGCGCTCACGTCACGCGCGCGCGACCGCGCAACGACGGTTGTAACCACGGCCGTGTCCGCGCGTACCATGGTCATGATGCGAACAAGCGCGATCGTGCTCGCAACGTTGCTCGCCGCCTGCTCGACCGGGTCGGAAGGATCCAGCAGCGCGACGCCGAGCCGCACCGTGGTCGCCGCGGAGTTGCAGGCCGGAGAGGCCGTCGCATACTTCGCCGGCGGCTGCTTCTGGGGCGTCGAGCACTACATGCAGCAGCTCGATGGTGTGATCGCGGTCGAGTCCGGCTACATGGGTGGCCACGTCGACGCGCCGAGCTACGAGCAGGTGTCGAGCCAGACCTCGGGCCACCTCGAGACCGTGCGCGTGCGCTTCGATCCCACGCGCGTCGGGTACGAAGAGGTCGCGAAGCGCTTCTTCGAGATCCACGATCCCACGCAGGCCGATGGACAAGGCCCCGACATCGGACCGGAGTATCGCTCGGCGATCTTCTACACCGATGCCGAGCAACAGAAGGTCGCGCAGTCGCTGATCGATCGGCTCGAGCAGCGCGGCTACGACGTCGTCACCGAGCTGCGCACCGCCGATCGCTTCTGGCCGGCGGAGACGTACCACCAGGACTACTACGAGCGCACCGGCAAGACGCCGTACTGCCACAGCCGCGTGCGGCGATTCGACTAGTACCTCGACACAGTGGAAATGATGGGTCGGAACGCCGTCATGGCCGCGTCGAGGTACTAAAGTGCGCTGCCCGACAGTGATGCGAGCACTTGCTCGGGCGTCGCAGGCTTCACGAGGTGCTCGTCGTAGCCGGCTTGGCGCGTGCCTTCGCGATCTTCGGGCTGACCGTAGCCGGTGATCGCGACCAGACGGATGTCGCGACCGAGCTGCTCGCGCACGCGTCGCGCGAGCGTGAAGCCGTCGAGCCCCGGCAATCCGATGTCGACGATCGCGACGTCGGGCCGCACCGCCAAGATGCGCGCGAGCCCGGCCGGGCCGTCGCACGCCGCTTCGACGCGATGACCCGCGGTGCGCAACACGTCGGCGAGCAGCTCGACCATGTCGGCGTTGTCGTCGACGAGCACGACCGACAACGGCAGCAGCGCATCGCGTAGCTGCGTCGGCGTCGCGTTCGTTCGCGGCTCCGGACGCGCGGCCAGCCGCACCTCGAGCTCCGCGCCCCGCCCCACGCCGTCGCTGCGCGCGCTCACGGTGCCGCCGTGCAGCTGCACCAGCGTGCGCACGAGCGTGAGCCCGAGCCCGAGCCCGCCTTCGCTGCGATCCAACGATGCCGGCGCCTGTGCGAACAGCTCGAAGATCGCCTGCGTCATCGCGGGATCGATGCCGATGCCGTCGTCGCGCACGCGCAGCACGGCTTCGCCGGCCTCGATGCCGATCGTCACGTCGACGTGCCCCTCGCTCGGCGTGTACTTGATCGCGTTGGTGAGCAAGTTGCTAAGCACCTGCTCGAGGCGCACCGCGTCGCCATCGACGAAGACCGCACTCGTGGCCGCGACGAAGCGCAAGTGTTGACGCTTGGCCTCCGCCGCGGCGAGATTCTGCTCGACACAACGCTGCGCGAGCTCGACGAGATCGATCAGCTCGCGCCGCAGCACCACCTTGCCACTGGTCACGCGCGACACGTCGAGGAGATCGTCGACCAACCGCGAGAGGTGACGAGCCTGACGCAGGATGATCCCGCGCTCGCGCGAGTGCTCGCCCTCGGCCGCATCGCCGAGCAGATCGCTGGCGAGCACGATCGCGGCCAACGGGTTGCGCAGCTCGTGTCCGAGCATCGCGAGGAACTCGTCGCGTTGGGTGATGGCTGCACGCGCAGCGTACTGGCGTCGACGCCCGCGCAACGCCGAGCGCACGCTCGCGAGCAACGTACGGATCTGCACCGGACGCTCGAGGTACGTGACGTTGCCGAGCGGACTGCTGGCATCGGCGATCGCACGCATGCGCGGGGCCGGGTTCGCGAACACGAGCAGCGGCAGATCGGACCAGGGCGGCTGCCGCGACAGCTTCTGCACGAGGCCTCGCGTCACGGCGCTCGTGAGCGTCTCCTCGGTCACCATCACGCAGCCGACGCCTTCGTCGATCGCGGTGAGCAGCGCCTCGATGTCGGGCACGGACTCGGCGACGAGCCCCGCGCCCGCGAGGATCGTGACGGCGAGCGAGCCGTCGCGCCCGCGCGGCGCCCACACGATCACGCGCTCGTCGTCATTCGGTCGGCTCATCGCGGGAGCTCGTACGCGCGGCACCGACGATGCGAGGCACGCCGGTCATCACGCCATGGAATCCGGTGAGCGGGGCGCCCACCGACACACCGTCTGCACCGAGTCGCAGCTCGCGGATCGAGTTCTCGTGCCGACCCGAGCGCTTCTTCAGCACGGACACGGCCTTGCGCACCTCGCCACGCGCCTCGAAGTAGCGCGTGCACAACACCGTATCGGCGAGATAGGTGAGATCGACCGGTGCACTCGATGCGTCGAGCAGCCCGTGCTGCGCGACGACGAGGAACGTGGTGACGCCGCGCTGCGCCATGTACATGAGCAGCTCGTGCATCTGGATCACGAGGTAGCGCTCGCCCGGCATCGCGGTGAGATAGCCGTTGAGGCTGTCGATCATCACGAAGCGACAGCCTTGCTCTTCGACCTGCTGACGGAGCGCGGCCGCGAGCTCGCCGGGTGAGAGCTCGGCCGGATCGACCTGCCGCAGCGTGAGCGCGCCGCGCTCGAGCTGGCGATCGAACTCCATACCCAGCGAGCGCGAGCGCATGAGGAACGTGCGCCGGTTCTCGTCGAACAGATACAGCGCCGGCCGCTCGCCACGCTGCGCGGCCGCCAGCGCGCACGCGCTCGCGATCGCCGACTTGCCGCTGCCCGCCGGCCCGAGCAAGAGCGTGCTGGTGCCGCGATCGAAGCCACCGCCGACCAGCTGATCGAGCTCGGTGATCCCGCTCGATGCCGGCTCGCTCGCGAATGGCGTGTGGTGCTCGGAGGCGACCAAGCGCGGGAACACGGTCAGCCCGCCCCGCTCGATCACGAAGTCGTGGTTGCCGGCGCGATATTTCACGCCGCGCAGCTTCGCGATGCGCAGTCGTCGACGATCGACGCCATAGTCCGGAGTGAGCAGCTCGAGCGCGAGCACGCCGTGCGCCACCGTGCGCAGCTGCATGTCGGTCGACTCGCTGCGCTCGTCGTCGATGAGCAGGACGGTGGTGTTGCGACCGATGAAGTAGTCGCGCAGGCCCAACACCTGACGGCGATAACGTTGGGCGCTCGGCGCGAGCATGCGCAGCTCGGCCAACGAGTCGAAGACGACGCGAGTGGGCCGCAGTCGCTCGACCGCCGCGAGCAACGTGCTCGTGGTCTCGTGCAGATCGAGCTCACCGGGATCGAAGAGCGGGCTGCCGTCCTCCGGCGCGCGCTCGGCGGTGGTGAGCTCGTGGATGGCCAAGCGATCGGTCTGCCAACCATGCGACGCCGCGACTTGGTCGAGCTCGCGCCGCGTCTCCGAGAGCGCGATGTACAAGCACGTCTCGCCCTGCGCCGCGCCGGCGAGCAGGAACTGCAGCGCGAGCGTGGTCTTGCCCGCCCCCGGCTCACCGACGAGCAGATACAAGTGGCCGCGCGGCAGCCCACCGCCCAAGATGTCGTCCAATCCTGGAATGCCCGTGTCGGCTACGCTGAGCTCGTCCATGGCTCGTGTCGCGGGCGCAAGCTATCAACGCGGCGCCGAGGTGCCACTCGTCGCGGGCGATTCCTGAACACGGATCGCGCGCCGAGCGGGTGTTGTGGCTCACCGGCGCCCGAGCCGGCCCGGCGTGGCGCCCCCACCGTTGGCAGGATCGATCCCGCCAGCGCATGCGCGCGTGCCCGCGGTTGCGCGTGGCGAAGGTTGGCATGGCGCGTGCTCTTGGGCGCCGCGCATGCGCATCGCTCTTCGGTGGCTCACCTTCGCGGCGCTGTTGGGCGCAGCTTCGCCCGCACACGCGTCGCCACTCTCCGAGCTCGCGGCTTCGCTCGAACCCGGCGAGTGGGGCTCGCTCGAGACGCTGGAGATCGATGCGGTGCTCGCAGCGAACGGCGCGAGCGGGATCCACATCCCGTACTCGGAGGACATCGTGTGGGATCCCGACTCGCAGCGGTTGATCTTCGTCGGTGGCGATCACGACGACATCGCGGATCTCATCACCTACAGCGAGAGCACGAACACGTGGGCGCGGCTCGAGCGGCCGGCGTGGATCCCCGGCAACACGATGCACGGCTACGATCACAGCGCGATCGATCCGGGCCGACGCTTCTTCTATCACCGCCCGTTCGCGAACAACGTCGTGCATCGCTACGATCTCGACGCGGGCACGTGGAGCGAGCTGCCCGCGCCCGCGGACAACGGCACGAGCTGCTGTGATGCGCTCGAGTTCTTCCCCGAGCTCGACGCGATCCTGTGGGCCCACCACTCGTACGGCGAGCTGTGGTCGTTCAGCGAGGCCACCCAGGCGTGGACGCTGCTCGACACCTTGCCCAACGGCGACACCTGGCAGGTCGCCGAGTACAACCCGATCCACCACGTCGTCGTGTTCGCCTATGCCGACACGCTCTACCAGCTCGATGCCGAAGGCACGATCACGCCGCTGGGATCGCTGGGTGTGCCGATCTACGACGGCAGTGGCTATAACGGTGTGCTCACCGTCGATCCGGTGAGCGGCGACTATCTCGTGTCGACGCCGGGCACGAACAACCGCACGTTCCACGTCTACGACGTCGTCGCGAACGCGTGGGCCGAGCTGCCGACGCAGCCCGGGCTCGAGCTGTCGACGACCGCGATGGTCGCGACCCCGATCGCGAGCTACGGCGTGACCGCGTTCGTACACTGCAAGAGCGCGACGCCGTGCGGCGTGCTGATCTACAAGCACGCGCCATTGCCGATCCCGCCGGGCACGACGTCCGGCGCCGACGAAGGCGGCAGCGACAGCGAAGGCACGGCCGGCGACAGCGGTGCGGCGGAGAGCAGCGACGCCGAGACTGCAGCCGAGCTCGACGGCGGCACGGCGGCCGAGACCACGTCACAGACCGCGGAGGGCTCGGGCAGCAGCGCCGATGCGCCGGCCAACGACGACGACGATGCGGGCAGCGGTTGCGGCTGCACCTCGAGCCCGGCCCCCGCGTGGAGCGTGCTCGCGTGGCTGCTGCTCACTGTCGATCCGCGCAGGAAGAGATCTCCTTTTCGCGCACGCGCGTGAACTTTTTTCGTCGCGCAGCGCCTGCGTGATCCGCTCTCGACAGCTCGCGTGCTCGCGTGGATGCGATCGACGATCGGCTCGGCGAACATCGAACGCGTGCGACGAACATCGTGATCGGATCTCGCGCTCCGCCACGATTCCCCAGCTTCTCCACAGCTCTGTGCACATCCGAATTCCGGCAGCTAGCCGCGGTTTGGATCGCGAATTCGGGCTTTGCGTTTCGAAGCGAAGGCGCTAAGTTCCACAGCGTCTGGCGGCACGGTTTCCGCACCGCCGGTCGAAACGCAAAGAAGCCTCGTCGCCGACGCAAGAAGGCGAAAGGCCTCGAACCTCGAGTGGGTGGGCGAGCCGGAGACGGTGAGCATCCCCCGATTCGTGTGAAACGCCGAAGGCGAACGCGCACGGCCATCGTTCTGCGAAGACCGACGCGACAACGTCATGGGTGGACCCGACGAGCCGAAAGGTGAAGGCGGGCACGGGACGGGATACGAGCCCAGAGGAGGCAACCTGAGGAGGGGAAGCGAACCGAGGACCGGGTAACACCGGGACGAGGCCAGCGATCTCCGCGAGGAAGAAAGCCTCGAAGTCGACGCGAAGCTCCGTGGCAGCCGGCGAAAGTCGGTGAGCGGTGGCCGAGCCAACGGCAAGGAGGCAGGAGGCCTGCGACGAGCAGGTACCGCTTCGCGGCAGGGATCAAACCCCTGGACAGGACGCCCGAGCACGATGACCGCAAGGTGATCGCGACGAGGGCAGAAACCCCACGACAGGGGAAGCGATCGTGCGAAAGCACGAACGCGAGCGACGAACACGATGGAGCTCTGAAGCGGAAGTCATCACAGGAGCTGCAAGCCGGTCTCACGCAAATGAGATCGGTGGACGTTCGGCCGGATGAGCCGAGCCCAGGCACGGAAACGCGGCCCGGGCTCCCAGGCGCTGGCGATCGGCGAGTCTCGCAAGAGACGCGACGGTCACCGTGGCCGGCCGGAACACAAAGCCCCCAGACGACGCAACCGCACGAGAGACACGCCCACTTCGGTGAGCAACCGTGCCCGTCCGCCCTCGACTCTGTGAAGGGGCTGCGTACCGACCGAGCGAATCCGGAAGCCGTGTAGCCAGATGTTTTTTTGGTTCCGCGGTCGCGCGCTCTCTCTCGGTGAATTGCCGCGAGAGGTGGACGCCACCGGCGGCCAGCTTTCGCGAGCAACCGCCGCACGGCGGCGGCGGCGACTCTTGTCGCCGAGGGTAGCAACGTCTGAAGTCGAGCCGCATCGGCTCGACTTCGGACAGGAGCGTAGGGACGCAGTCCCTGCGAAACTAACTCGCTGCGATCAAGCCGTTGAGCTCCGCGGCGTGACTGCGGCAGTCGCCGAGCAGCGGACGCAGCACGCTGGTCTTGATCGTGCCGGGGATGTCGTCGTTTTGGAGCGCGTGCTCGTACTCCTTGATGCCGTGCTCTTCGCCGGTCTTGAGCGCACGCAGAGCGAGCGCGTTGCCGATCATCTTCGCGGCGCCTTCGATCGCCTTCGCGAACGTGCCCCACGGACCCGAGCTCGTCGGAAGATCCGTGGTGTACTGCGCGAGCGCAGCGCGCAGCGATGCGACCGCACGGATGTGCTCGTCGTGGAAGAGCTGCAGCCGCTGTCGGAACGTCGCGCCGTCGCTCTTCGAGAGCGCTTGCTCGTAGGTCTCGACGGCGGCGAGCTCACCGCGCAATAGCTCCGCAAGTGTGTCGCGCGTGTCGTGCTTGGCGATGTCCATCGATCCGTTCTCCCGTGGGAACAGCTTGGAAGGCGGTGCGGGCGCGGCAAACCCGATCGAACGTCCTATCGCGGTAACCTCTGCGCGTGACGACGCGTCCGCCCGAGGTGCCCGCCGATCCGACCCGCCGCTTTCGCAAGGTCGCCCTCTTCGAAGGTCTCTCGCTGCTCGCGCTGTTGTTCGTCGCGATGCCGCTCAAGTACGCCGCCGGCATGCCGCTCGCGGTGCGCATCGTGGGCTCGATCCACGGCGCGCTGTTCCTCTGGTACGCCTACGAAGCCGTCGATCTCCGGCTCGAGAAGATCTGGACCAACGGCAGATTCCTCGTCGCGATGATCGCGTCGTCGGTGCCGTTCGGGACCTTCTGGCTCGACGCACGCCTGCGCAAAGAGAGCGCGGCCGCCTGACGGCGCGCGCCCCGGCTTTGCCTTCGGCGCGCCGCTGCGGCAGCCTCGCCCCATGCGTCTCGGCATCGTCGCCTCGCTCGCCCTCGCCGCCGCCTGCGGCGCGAAGCCCGAGCCCACCGCCTCCTCCACCAAGTCCGAGCCCGCGAAAGCCGACGCCGTGAAGTCGCCCTTTGCCCCGAACGATGTCGTGCTCGATCACGAAGTCCAGACGCTCGACGGCAAGTCGACCTCGCTCGCGAGCTACCGCGGCAAGGCGCTGCTGGTCGTGAACACCGCCTCGCAGTGCGGCTACACCCCGCAGTACGCCGGCCTGCAGCAGCTCTACGCCGAGTACCGCGGCAAGGGCCTCGAGGTGCTCGCGTTCCCCTCCGACGACTTCGGCGGCCAGGAGCCCGGCACCAGCGAGGAGATCCGCAGCTTCGTCGACGACAAGTTCGCGGTCGAGTTCCCCATGTTCGACAAGGTGCACGCGAAGGGCCCGGAGATTGCGCCCTTGTACAAGACCCTGTCCGAACAGACCGGCGACGGCATCAAGGGCGAGATCGAGTGGAACTTCACCAAATTCGTGGTCGATCCGAAGGGGCGCGTCGTGGCCCGATTCGCCCCGGACGTGGACCCCAAGGACCCGCGCGTGATCGCGGCGATCGAGGGCGCGCTCCCCAAGGGCTGAGCCGCCAACAAACGCGCGCGCGCGGGATGACAGTGCTAAGGTTCGCCGAGCGAAGTGGCTGAAGACGACGACGACGACCTGCCGATGACCTTGGGTCGAGCTGCGCGAGGCGCCGCGCGAAGCAGCAGCAGCAGCGGTGGTGCAGCGCCGGTGGGCGCGGCGATGGAGGCCGCGCTCAAGACGCTGGTCGCGGACGGCAGCCTCGTGCTCGCCGACGACGCCGAGCTGCGCGGGCTCGCGAGCCGCTTGCTGACGTTCCTCGAGAACCTCGACACGCCGCACATCGGGCGTGCGATCGGCGAGTGGTTGCTCGACCAAGACGAAGTCGACGAGCTCTACGCCGACGACAACGTGGTGGTCGAGACGATCCGCAAGAACATGCCGCAGAAGTAGCTGCGCTTCAGCCCTCGGGCGTCGGGTTGCAGACGCTGCCGCCTTCGATCTGCGCGTTCGTGCGAAACGTGTTGAGCTGCTTCCAGTGCGGCGGCTCGAACGCGGGGATCGTGCCGTCCTCGCGCACGTTGGTCACGTGATACGTGTGCTGATTCCAGATGCGCCGCGCTTGGATCCACCGATCCTCGACGTCGCGGATCACCTGCACCGGTGGCGGTAGCGGACCGCCCGAGCCGTCGATCGGCTCGTTGCTGACGAGCACGATCTCCGCCGAGCCGTCGTTGTCGATGTCCGCGACCACCGGATACTCGGTGCCCGTGCGACTCGCACGACCGTTCTCGAGCAACACGTCGCCGGCGCCGTCGAACACGAACAGATCCCACTCGTCGGCGTACATCGCCTCCGCGATGCCGTCGCCGAGGAAGTCGAACGCGGTGCCGGCCGCGATGCCGCTCGCGTCGACGACCGCGGTGCTCCACAGGATCGACGCGTCGCCCTCGTACACCGCGTAGTGATTGCCCGAGCTCATCGCGAACTCGGCCTGACCGTCGCCGTCGAAGTCGTGGATCGTGGCCGGGCGCATCCACGTGTACGAGCCCACCTCGTCGCCGGTGGGCCGCAAACCGTCGTACTGCACGTAGCCGTTGTGATCGATGAGCGCGATGCCGCTGTCGTTGGTGAGCAGCACTTCGGGCTGCGCATCGCCGTCGAGATTCGCGACCTGCGGGAATCCGAACGGCAGCCCGGTCGCCCACACCACGGTGCCGTCGTGGTGGTACGCCGACGCGCCGAGCACGAGCTCCTGATCGCCGTCGTCGTCGAGATCCGCCGCGACCGTCGTCGCCCACAGCATGAAGCTGGGCACCGAGATCTCGAGGTTGCCTTCGTGATCGTAGATGCTCGCGCCCGCGATGATCTCGACGGTGCCGTCGTTGTCCATGTCGGCCATCGAGATCGCGCCGATCATGTGCCCGCCCCACGCGACCGAGCTCGCCCACTTCGGCGTGCCGTCGTGCTCGAACGCGACGATGGTGCCGTTGGTCTGCGCGCTGACGATCTCCACCAGCCCGTCGTCGTCGATGTCGCCGAGCGCAGGCGCAGTGGAGTTGTCGACCGGCGTGTCGATCTTGAAGTGCAGCGCACCGGTCTCGCCGTCGAGCACGTAGATGTGCCCGGGCCCGATCACGTTCCCCCACGCGACCACCACGACGTCGGGCACATCGCACAGATTGATCTCGCCATCGCCGTTGTCGTCGGTGAGGTTGGCGACGAGCGGCGTGACGTACGACTTCGTGTCGGTACCTTCGCCGGCCCAGCTCCACTGCACGTCGGGCTCGAACGAGTCCGGCGGCGCAGTGATCTCGCACTCGCCGACCGCGTTCATGTCGTCGACGACGTAGCAAGTCGGCGGACCACCACCGGTCTGACCGTTCGGATCCACGTCGAACTTGTTGCCGACGTCGAAGCTCGCACCGTCGTCCTCGGCGTCGCCGTCGGAATCGTCGGCGGACGACGGCGCATCGCTGCCGTCGCTCGGCGCATCGCTGCCGCCGGGACCTCCGTCTTCGGAGCCGTCCGCGGTCGCGGTGCCGGAGACTCCGATGCCGCCGCCCATCGGGACGTCGGAGCAGGCCGGCGCGAAGCCGAGCACGATCGCGATGCAGCTCCTCCGAATCGACACGCGAACCCCCGCCGCACGGATGCGGCAGGGCGGGGAGTTACCGGCCCGCGCAATGCGGTTCCGAGGGCCCGCCGTGCGTGGAGTCGCGGTTTGGTTTCACTTCGTGCGGCAACGCACAACAGCTATTCCGTTTTCTCATATAGCTTCAGAAGGTTCCTGGCGTTCCGCGGCCAATCCTCCGCGACGCCCCGGTCTCGAAGAAGGACAAACCGCCATGCAAAGCAAACTTTCCTACCTCGGTTGGTTGCCCGTGCTCGTCGCCCTCGGCTGCGCCGCCAAGGACGACGCGAGCGACTCGTCGGCCACCACGAATCAGACCGGTCAGAACGACACCGGCGAACAAGACAGCAGCGACGGCGGCAGCTCGCCGCAAGACAGCAGCGACGACGGTCAGACGTCGGTGACGACCGCCGAAGACACCAGCACCGGTGGCGACGACACGACCGGCAACGGCACGATGACCGGCGTCGGCTTCATCACTCCGCCCGATGGCGGCGGTGTGAACATCGAGTGCGATATCTGGGCGCAGGACTGTCCCGAGGGCGAGAAGTGCATGCCGTGGGCGAACGACGGCGGCAACGCTTGGAACGCGACGCGCTGCTCACCGCTCGATCCGGCTCCGGCTTCGGTCGGTGACGAGTGCACCGTCGAAGGCTCGGGCGTCAGCGGCATCGACAACTGCGAAGTGTCGTCGATGTGCTGGAACGTCGACCCCGAGACCAACATCGGTACGTGCATCGCGTTCTGCATGGGCAGCGAAGCGAACCCGGTGTGCGAGAACCCGGGTGCGAGCTGCTCGATCCTCAACGTAGGCACGCTCATCCTCTGCTTGCCCAACTGCGATCCGCTTCTGCAGGACTGCAACGAGGGCGAGGGCTGCTACCCGACCAACGACATCTTCTCGTGCGTGCCCGATGCCGGCGGCGAGCAAGGTGCGTACGGCGAGGGCTGCGAGTTCCTCAACGTCTGTGACCCGGGCCTCTTCTGCGCGAACCCGGCGGGCGTGCCGAACTGCCAGGGCTCGATCGGTTGCTGCTCGTCGTTCTGCGACACCACCGATCCCAACGCGACGATGAACTGCCCCGGCAACTCCGGCGGTCAGGAATGCGTGCCCTGGTTCGAAGAGGGTCAGGCCCCGCCCGGATACGAGAACCTCGGCGCCTGCGTGATCCCGGCGTAGTCCACCGGGATCGTCGCACGCCGCTCCGGCGCACGACGCTCGACGACGACGATGACGATGTCGTCGTCGAGCTCGCGGATCGGCACCAGTCCCGGACAAAGTCGCAGTGGAAAGATGGCGCGTCGCTTCATGCACTACGGTGGAGCAGCGACGCGCCACGACCGATTGCGGCGCAGGTCACAGTCCCGCGCCGTCGGGCGTTTCGTCGAGCGACTCGAAGTCGGGGTGCAGCTCGACCTTGTGCCGTGATCGCAACGTGTCGGGCAGCGCCTCGAGTGCATCGGCCAAGCGTCGCGTGCGGAGATCCGCGGCGAGCTCGTCGTGCACGAGCTCCGGCGCGAGCGTGCCCGCGGGCTGCTTCTCGATCACACGGATGAGCGTCCACGCGCGCCCGTCGTCGATCGGCTTGGACAGCGCACCCGGCTGCAGCTTGCGCGCCGCCTTTGCGATCGGCTTGGGCAGCTCGTCGGCCGCGACCATGCGCTTGAGCTCCGCACGACCGCCGAGCGCCGCCGCGACCGCGAGCGGATCCTCGCCGCCTTCGATGCGCGCACGCGCGTCGTCGACGATCGCCTGCAGCTCCTTCTTGCGCTCCGCGATCGCACGCCGCTCGTCCTTGTCCGCATCGCTCTGCCAGTCGCAACCCATCGATGCGGTCTGTTGCAGCGCTTCGGTCGTGCTGGCTTCGCACTCGTGCCCCGCAGCCGTGCGACGCTCGGGCTCGTCGGCCTGCTCGCGCCACGCGTTCGCTTGGCGACGCAGATCCGCGAGCACGTTGGGTCGCGTCGCCGCCGGAAACTTCTCCGAGCAGCGCCGATACTTCGCGACGTAGTCGTCGCACGCGGCGATGCCGGTCGCATCGCTGAACTCGATCGTCCAGGTGTCGAGCCGCACCCACGGCTGCGCGGAGCTCCAGCGATCCTTCTGGCGCTCGTACTCCGCGGCGATCTCTTGCTCGCTCACCGCGGCGCCGACGAGCGCATCGGCGACCACGACCGCGGCCGCGAGCTCCTCCGGCTGCAACGGCGGACGCACCCACCACGTCGGTAGGCTCGCGTCGCCGCTCGGCGTGGGCACGTGCGACAGCGCGGCGACGAGCGGCAGTGCACGCTTCTCGATCGCTTCACCGTTGCCGAGCGCGAGCTTGCCGAGCTCGAGCTTCACGAGCTCGCGGGTGAGCACGGCGATGCCGATGCGCTGTCGCAGCCCGCGATCGTCACGGCTCGCCGGCCCACCCGACGCGTGCTGCAGCACCGCGTCCTCGTAGGTGTCGCGCGAGATCGCAGTGCCGTCGACGACCGCGAATGCATCGTCGGGCACCCCGGGAGTCTCCGCCGACGCGCTCTGCTGCGGAGCATTGCTCGCATCGGAGTCGGGTCGACAGGCGCAGAGGCATGCGAGCGCGAGGGGGAACGCGCGACGGGGGGCTACCATCATCGACGAGGGTACCCCGCGCGTACGCGCGGTCCATTGCTCACTGCGGCGGTTGACCGCCGCCCGCAGTGCTGAGCGCGAAGCCGGTCATGTCGGAGTACGTGTACGCCTGCGTCAGCGACGGGAAGGTGTCGACCATGCCGGTGTCCGGATCGCCGCGGTAGGCGTTGTTGCCCGCGAAGCTGACACCCCAGACCTTGCCCTGGAAGTCGACGGAGACGCCGTGCACGTACTCCGGGAGCGGGATCGAGTTCACCACCGCGAGCGACTCGAGATCGAAGCCCATGAGCGTGCCGCTGCCGCTGTCGTGCCAGATCGTGTCGACACCGTCGGTCATGCAACCACCGATGCCACCACTGCCGCCGCTGCTCGTCCACGTCGAGTCGTCGAGGTTGAAGCGCGACACGGTGCCACCGCCCGACACCCACGGACGACCCTCGGGATCGACGGTGATGCCGTAGCCACCGGAGGGCGGCAGCGGGTACGCGACCGTCGTGTAGTCCTCGTGATCGACGCGATAGATCTGCTGGTTGCCGAGGTTGAGACCCCAGAAGTTGCCATCGGCATCCGCAGCGCCGCCGTACACGAACGCGCTGCCGCCACCGGGCACCGGCACCGTCTGCTCGATCGTGCCGTCGTCACCATTGAGCAGGTAGGTGTTGTTGTCGCAGACCGTCCACAGCTTCATGTCGACGTACTGGCACGTCGCGGGATCCCACTCGCCGCGCTGCCACGCGACCGGGCGGTTGCTGCTGCACACGAAGTCGGTGTACCAGGCGCGGCACTCTTCTTCGTCCCACGCGAGCACGTCGTTGAGCCCGCTCGAGGTCTGGATGCCGGGCGTGCCGTTGCTCTCGACGCAGTCGGCGACGTTCGCATAGAACTTCGCGACACCACCGTTGCGGTTGGCCACCGCCACATCGCCGCGCAAGTTCACCGACGTGCGCGACGCGTCGCCGTTGGCGGGCTTCGCTTGGTAGCGACCTTCCTCCACCATCGTGACGGTGTTGATCTTCGAGATCGAGCTCGGCACTTGATACGTGTCGGAGATCCAGATGTACGAGAGCTCGACGCCACCGCCGAAGCCACCGCCACCACCTTCTTGACCACCGCACTCGGCCTCCGGCGTGTCGGGCAGGAAGCCGACGTCGAGCTTCGGTCCGCCGCCCTCTTCTTCTTCGGCAACACCCGACGAAGAACCCGTGCCGGAGTTCGTGTCGCTGTTCGAGTTCGAGTTCGAGTTCGAGCCGGAGCCCGAGCCACCGCTCGTGTCGGCCGCAGTCGTCGCCGTGGTCGCGGTCGTCGAGGGATCCGTGTTGCTGCCCGACTCTTCAGCCGAAGCGCCCGCCGTGCCGGTCGTGCCACCACCGCCACAGCTCGCCAGCCCGAGCGCGAACACCGACGCACCCACGTTCATCGCCAGATAGGTCTTCATCGCAGTAGATCCCCGCAGGCCTTGATGGCGGCATATCTTTCAAACCTTCGCATCCACCCGCCACCGATCGGCGAATTCACCTCTTTTCGTGCAGGTGTTTCCACTCGTTTTCGAGCGGGGGGCAAGGGCCGCGGTGCACGCGCTGGGGTCAGCCGCGGCTCAGATCGCGCGTGGCCCAGGCTCCGCCCATGAACGCGCCGACGCAGGCCACCGCCGCGATCGGCCCGAGGTAGTCGGGTGCGAGCGCCGAGCCGAACGCCCCGCCGATGAAGCACGCGGCGGTCGGATTGCTGCGCCCGAGGCTCGGCATCGCCACCAGCGCCGCGGCGCCGGCGACGAGCAGCGCATAGCTGACCGCCGGCTCGAGCGCGATGCCGGTGATCCACGCGAGCCCGAACGACGCCGTCGCCGCGATCGATCCGAACGTGGCCATGTCGAGCACGCGCATGCCGACGGCGTTGGTGTTCGAGCGACGCGAGCGGCGATAGACGAGCAACACGATCGAGAAGATCGACATGAACACCAACGCATCCACCCACGTGGTGCGGTGGATGCCGAGTCGCGAGATCGTGAACAGCAAGAGTATGCCGCCGCCGAGGAACGAGCCCAGCGCGATCGAAGCGCGACGACGACGCGCAGCGGTGATGCCGAGGTTCTCGTCGTCTCGCAGCTTGCGCAGCGTCTGCAGCTCGCCTTCCTTGCGCATGAGATCGGCCTCGAGCGCGCGCAGTCGCGTGACCAGATCCGGACGTGGGCTGCGCAGCTCGGCGAGCAACGAGGCCGCACCGCGTGCGTTGCCCTGACGCAGCTCGAGATCGACGCCGAGCCCGAGCGCGCGCTCGAGCCCGGCTTGCGCGGCGGGATTCTCCGGCCATGCACGCAGCGCGATCTGGAAGCCGAGCTTCGCTTCGCTCGCGAGCGTCGAGAGGCTCGCCGGTGCGACCACCGTGCCCGCGCTCTCGCCCTGCAGCGCCGCGGTGAGTCGACGCAGCGTGTCGTCGGCGGTCGCGGCGAGCTGGCGCGCGCTCTGGTGGCGCAGGAAGTCGAGCACCGCGGCCCGAAACGCGGCGACGTCGGGGTAGCGCTGCGCGGGCTCGAGGTGCGTCGCGCGATTGCAGATCGCCGCGAGCTCGGCCGGCACCTGCGTGCCGTAGTCGAACGGCGCGCTCACGTGCGCGAGCGCGAGTTGCTCGACGACGGTGGCGGCCTCGTGGCGCTGGCAGCCGGTGACGAGCTCGTGCAACGTCGCGCCGAGCAGATACACGTCGGTGCGCTCGTCGATGCGACCGCCGTCGCACACCGCCATCTCGGGCGCCATGTAGCCGGGCGTGCCGGCGAGCGTGCGCACCGACGACGCGGCGGGCAAGCGCTCGTTCTCTTCGCGGCCGACGGCGAGCCCCCAGTCGAGCACGTAGATCTCGCCGAAGCGACCGACCATCACGTTGTCGGGCTTGAGATCGCGATGGATCACGCCGCGGCTGTGGGCGAACTCGATCGCGTGGCACACCTGCACGAGGATGCGCAGGTGCTTCTCGATCTGCTCGTCGTCGGGCGCACGCTTCGCGGAGAACAGCGGCGCGATCATCGATTGCCAGGGCGTGCCGTCGAGCAGCCGCATCACGACGAGCGGCTCACCATCGCCGCTCTTGCCGAGCACGTGTACCGGCACGATGTTGGGATGCTCGAGCGAGCCGAGCACGCGACCTTCGCGGACGAGCGCGTCGTCGTCGAGCGGCGAGCGCTGGCTCGCGCGCACGCGCTTCACCGCGACCGGGCGCGCGAGCGCGGTCTGGGTCGCGCTCCACACCTCGCCGCGTCCGCCTTCGGCGATGCGGCGATCGAGCACGAGATCGGGGGTGACGAGGCCGCGTGGCTGCCCGACAGCTATGCGCGGTACGGGCTCCTTCGACGGCGTGTTGGGCAGCGTCTCGTGGCCCGACGCGACGATCGTGCCGGACTCGTCGAACGCCAGCGCCTCGAGCTCGATGCCGAGCTCCGCGATGATGCGCTGGTAGCTGCGCTTGTGCTCGTCCGAAGCCGTGTCCACGACTCGGTCGCCCCCACGCGATCCTACCCGCGCGGGGCGGACAAAGTCACGGCACGCGGCCCGAGATCCGCAGCGGCTCGACGATCGGTACGCCGAAGAACGTAGCCGCACCGCAATAGCCGGTGAGCCCGCCGGCGATCACGTCCGCATCGTGATCGTGGTGCAGCGCGAGCGCGAGCGAGACCGGTGCGTCTGCGCAGGGCCCCTCGCCGATCGCCGCGCCGTCGAAGGTCGCGACGTACACCGTCGCATCGGCCTCGGGGTACGCGTCGATGCGACCTGCGCCCTGCAGCGGACCCGAGACGATGCCGAACGCGCGCGAGGGATCGATCGCGATCTCGACGGCGTCGCCGGTGGTGGTGACGGTGACGTGGATCGTTTCCTTCAGCTCGAGCTCGAGCGTCGTGTCGAGCACGACGACGGGCTCGGGACCGGCGGTCGACGTGCTGTCGGCACCCGACGTCGTGGTGGTCGCGAGCGTCGTGGTGCCTGCGCTCGTGCTCGCACCGCTGCTGTCGCTGCTCGCGCTCGTGTGCGCGGTGGAATCGTGGCACGCGGCCGCGCAGATCAGCACGAGCGTCACGCGTTTCATCGCACCAGCTCCCGCAGCGAGTTGATGCGATGCGCGAGCGCGACGGCTTCGTCGGCGCTGCCCTCGAAGACATGGAAGACCCAGGTGCTGCCCTCGTCGAGCTGCTGGGTCTGATCGGAGAACGTGACGTCGCCGCTCTCGCGCGCGACCGCCGCGTGCAGGTGCACGAAGCCGGCGTCCTTGATGAGGTAGCGGTCGGGGCCGAGGCTCACGAGCCCGATCGGCAGCGCCATGTTCCAGTTCGTGAACGCGAAGTCGGCGCGCGAGAACGTGTAGGGCTCGTCGTCGGCGAGTGCGAGCGTGGTGACGAGCTCGTCGACGAGCTCGCCCGCGAACGTGACGCTGACGTCGTAGGCCGCCGAGCGGGGATCGCCGGGACCGAGGTGCACGCGCACGCGATGGTGCCCCTCGGCGATCTGCTCCCACTCGACCGAGGTCTCGCGCGTGGGATCGGCGGTGGTGATGGTGAGCGCGGCGGCGGCCTCGGCTGGCGTCCCGGTGAACGGATCGCCGTCGCTCGCGATCATCGTGCCGGCCTGCGGATCGACGTCGGCTTCGTCGAGGCCGAGCGTTTCCTTCGCGCGCTCGATGACGCCGCGAGCGATCCGCATCACCTCGGTGCTGTGCGCGATGCCGTACTCGACCTCGCCGCGGTAGGGATTGATGCCGCTCGCGTCGGTGACCTGCGCGAGCGCGAGCAAGCGCCATGCGGCATCGAGCTCCGCGCGCGCGTCGAGCTCGGCAACCTGCGCTGCGGTCTCGGCCGCGACCAGCTCGCGATGTGCGAGGTAACCGAGCGAGCGCACGTGGTTGTCGCGATCGGCCGGACCGCCGCCGATGAACCACAGCGAGCGATCGCCGAGCCACTTCGCGACGCCGTTGGTGGAGCCCGGCTGCCAGGTGCCGTCGAAGAGCGGCGGCGGATCGGCGAGCGTCACACGATCGCGGATCGCATCGGCGTAGTCGCGCACGGTCGCGATCACGTAGCCCTGATCTTCGAGCGCCTGCACGCCCGCTTCGTACTCGGCGACCGCTTCCGGGCTGGTGATGAACAGATCGGGAAAGTAGGGGTTCCAGTCGCCGGTGGCCATCAGCTCGCCGTCGTCGAAGAACGTCCACGTGGTCTCGATCTGCAGACCCATGCCGTCGTCGTAGCTGGCACCTTGTGCACCGACCACCAGCTCGACGTCGCCGAACGTGTACAGCGGCGCGGCTGCGAAGTCGCCGTGCTGCGAATTCCACAGGTTCTTCGGCCACACCATCGTCTGGTAGCCGCGCTCGGCCATGCGATCCGCCATCGCCATGCCGGCTTGGCCTTCTTGGCAGAACACGCTGGTACCGAGCGGCACGTCGTGCGCTTCGAACGTGGCAGCGGTGAGCGCCTGCGAGCGCTCCCAGTCGATCTGCGGATAGCCGATGAAGAGCTGATCGGAGTAGTGGAAGCTGACGACTTCGATCTGTCCGGAGATCGCGAGGTCGCGCAGCAGCTCGAACGTGTCGGGATGTCGCGTCGCGAGCACGTCGAGCAGGTAGCCCTGCATCTCGATGTTCGCGCCCCACGTCGGATGGGCCGCGTAGAGCTCGAGCACCGGCACGAGGCTCTGGATCACGATGCTGTCCTCGACCTCTTCGGGCCGCAGCTCGCCGGAGTAGCCGGGATAGCCCACGAGCCCACCCGCGACGTACTGCACGTTGAAGTGGAACATCGACAACGCATAGCGCTCGACCTCCACACCCGCGCGCGCGCTCCCGGCCGGGAGCAGCACGGCTGCGAGCACGCATGCACGGACGAGACGCCGCATCGCGGCGGCCACGATACCGGGTCTTTCACGCCGCGTCATCGCCCGGCGGGCGCAGTGCTCGGCGGCAGTCGTCGCAAGCGATCGTCGGCGAGGCAGAGGCGTGCGGCTGCGAGCGCGGCGACGTCGAGGTCCAAAGCGACGTTGCGGATCGTCTGCGGCACGCAATGACAGAGCGCGGCGAGCGGGGCCGGTGCGCGCCAGCCTTGGTCGTGCGCCAGCGCAACGAAGACCGCGCGCGCGCGACCGGGGCGACGCAGTGCCGCGAGCGGCTCGCGGAGCGCAGCTGCAACGGCGCGGGCGATCCGCGGCAACGGGATCATCGGAACGTCACTCGTCGCGCTCGTGCGTGGGAAGGGCGTGCCGGTCACCGAGGCATCCGGATCGCCGCTCACGTACGCGTGGTGACGGCGCGCAAATCCGTCGCGCGGAAATCGTAGCGCGTCCGCCAGCGCGTCCGCGGTGGTCCACGGATCCGCGATCGCGCCGATCACATCGCGATGCGTACTCCACGGCCACGCGAGCGGGCAGCGCACGAGCTTTGCGCGGCAGGGATTGAGCGCGATGTAGCGGACCTCGCGCGCGAGCTTCTGTGCATCGTGCATCGGCTTCGGGTCGGCCACGAGGCTGGCTTGTCCGCGGATGCCGAAGCGACGCCCGAACTGCCCGAGCAACCGCGCGAGTCGTTGTGCCGCCGCTTCGGGATCGTCGACGAGCGGCAGCAGGTGGGGATGGTTCGGCATGAGCAACGTCGCCACGCTCTCCGGAAATGCCTCGCGCATGCGCGACCACAACCAGCCGCCCGTTTCTTCGAGCGTCAGATCCGGGGCGTTCGGGACCATGCGCGCGGTGAGGTGGAAGTGATGCTTCGTCGCCACGCTCGGGCTGGTCGACCATCGCGCGCCGTGCGTTGCGTGGATTTCACGCGCGCCGGACTTGGCATTTCCTTCAATGCATGCCCGGTGAAGCCGCTCACCCGGCTCGGATTGGCGTTTTCGTGCAAAGCGACCCGAGTGAATCTCGCTCACCCATATCGGCGTGCGCGGGTATCGAGGGGGCATGGAGCGCAGAGTCGGGCTGCTCGGGGTCGTGCTCGCGGTGGCGTGTGCAGAGCCCGCGGGCGGAGGGGAATCGAGCGGCGAGAGCTCCACCACGAGTGCGTCGACGAGCACCGCGACGACCGCGAGCTCGACGAGCGGCAGCGCGTCGACGAGCTCTGGTGGATCCGAGGAGAGCGGTACGTCGGTGGGTGGGTCGAGCAGTGGTGTCGTCGACGAGAGCTCGACGGGGGTCGTCGTCGAGACGATGCCCGTGTTCGTTGCGCTCGGTGATGGTGGTTGGACCGCCGGCTCGTGTGACGGCGGCAACACCTGGGTCGCGCATGCGTTCTCCGATGAAGAAGGTGATCACACGCAGTGGACCGCCTTCGGTGGGCTCGCGTATCGCGACGGAGCGTTCGTCGCAGGGCTCGGTTGGGGCGGTGAAGGTGGGCACATCCTGCGCTCGATCGACGGGCAATCGTGGGAAGACCTCGGCATGGATGCGTTCGTCGCCGACGGCATGCCGGTCGGGTACGCGATCTACACGTCCGGGGTCGCGGCGATCGCCGACGACTTGATGATCTTCTCGCAGCGCGTGTGGCAATCGAGCGACGGCGCCGCGTGGACCTCCATCGATGTCTCGCTGCCGCCCGGTGCGGAGCAGCTCCGTCAGCTCCGCGGATTTCCCGAGGCGAACCTGCTGGTCGCGTCGGTCGAGAGCCAGAGCGGCAACGATCATCCGCAGGGCAACTTCGTGGTCGTGAGCGACGACGGTGGCATGACGTGGAGCGAGGGCACCGGCTTCTCGTCGGACTGCGCCAACCCGATCCAACACAGCGGCGACGTCGAGCTCGTCGGCGACGTGTTGCTCGTCGCCACCGGCGACGTGTGTCGCTCGCCCGATCGCGGCGCCACCTGGGAACTGATCGCGATGCCCACCGGCGCGCCCATCAACGATCTCTTCCACGACGACCAGGGCTTCCTCGCGGTCGCCGGCGCACAGATCTGGCGCTCGACCGACGGCGCTTCGTGGTCGATGATCGGCGACACCGGTGAGCCGCTGCGCGCCGCCGCGTGGGCCGACGGCGCATATGCAGCGGTCTCGACGATGGGCACCGTGCTCCTGCACAGTGACGACGCGATCACGTGGTCGCCCGGCACCGTGCAAGACGAGGTGCCGGGCGAGCGATGGGTCCGCGACTTCATCGGCGTCGCAGTCGAAGGCGACTGCGCTACTCGATGAGCAGCTCGAAGCCGCCGCCGAACGGACCGCCGTCGACCACGAACAACAGCTGCTCGCCCGCGAGCGCGTCGAACTCGAGCTGCATCGTGCCGGTGCCGTCGTCGCCGCTGCAGCCGAGCTCCGCGCCGCCGCACGCCGACAGGCGCGAGAGCGTCGCGCCCGGTGATGCGGTGAGCGTCGCGGTGCCGTGCATGCTGATCGGCGCTGTCCACTGCACCTCGACGTCGCTGCCGCTGCCGAACGCTGCGCAGCTCGGCGTCACTTCGTCGAGCGCACCGTCGGTCGACGCGACCAGCGGACCACCGCTCATGCCGAGATCGTAGTCGATGCACGACGTCGGCCCGTCGCCCGACGCGATGCTGAGCACGTACGATCCGTCGCTGCTGCCGTAGCCGTCGATCACGATCGCGATCGTCTGCCCCGATGCGAGCGACATCGCGAGCTGCGACGCGCTGCCGGCCGCGTCGTCGTTGCACGCGAGCTCCACACCGCCGCAGCTCCCGTCGCGCAGCGCGAGCACGGTGTCGTACGACGACCCCGCGAGATCGAACACCCAGGTGCCGGCGTACGGCGCAGTCCAGGTGTACGCGACGTCTTCCGCTCCACCGGCGCAGCCCTGCACCGGCACGTCGTCGCCGTGCCCGACCGTCGATCCGCTCGCGACCGCTTGCCCGACCACGCTGCCGAGATCGCCTTCGATGCACGCGCCGCCACCGAGCGCGAAGATGTCGAGGCTGTAGCTCGCCGCGACGCCACCATCATCGACCGCGATCACGATCGACTCACCGGCGTCGAGCATCGCGTTCGCGCCGTACGGCGCCTCGAACGAAGGCACGCACGCGATCTCGGCGCCGTCGCAATCGTCTTCGAACAGCGCGATCGCAGCCGTGCCCGACGGCACCGCGAACGAGTAGTTGCCGGCCGCGGGTGCCGTCCAGTGGTGCAGCACGTCGGCACCCGACACCGCGCACGACGGCGACACTTCGTCGCCCCGCCCGGCGGTGCTGCCCAGCGCGACCGAGACGCCGGTGCGCGACGCGAGATCGACGTCGATGCACGAGTCGTCGACACCATCGTCCATCGCGATGCCGAGCACGTATGCACCGGCCTGGCCCTTGCTACCCGCGATCACGATCGCGAGCTCGTCGTCCGCTTCGGCATCGATGATCACTCGCGACTGCTTGCCGATGCCGTCGTCGTTGCACGCGAGCTCCGTGCCGGTGCAATCCGCGGCGAGCACCGCGATCGCGGTGTCGAAGCTCGACCCCGCGAGATCGAACGCGAAGCGTCCGGCCTGCGGCGCACGCCAGCGGTAGACCACGTCGTCCGCGTCGCCGCACGAGATCGCGAGGTCGTGCCCCGCACCTTCGGTCGTGCCGCGTGCGAGCGCAGGTCCGATCTCCTCGCCGAGATCGAGATCGACGCACGCCGGCGCGCCGCTCTCGCTGCTCGACGACGCATCGACCTCGGTCGTGCTCGACCCCGACGACTCGCCGCTCGAGCTCTCGTCACCACCACCACCATCGCCGCGATGCGAGCACGCGATCGTGCACACACCGACGAGCATTGCCCGCTTGAATCCGTTCGACATCTCGCTTCGACCTCCGGCACCCCAAGCGGTGCCATGCGGTCCCGTCGACGGCGTGTCGGCGCGCGACGTTCAGCGCCCGCCCGGGCCGGGTGCTGTCGCGCACAACCGCCCCGGCGGGCCCGAAAAGCCGCGTTTTCCCACCGAACCAAACCGGGTCGAGCGCTATTGAAGAGGGTTCGCCGCGATCCTCGACGAAGGCTCGCAGCCCAGCGCTGGCCACCGCCGACGTTGCTAGGATGCGCCGCGTCCATGGTCGAAGTCAGGCTGCGCGGGCTCGGCAAGCGATTCGGCGACACCGTCGTGCTCGACGGCGTCGACGCGAGGTTCGCCGACGGCAGCTTCGTCGTGCTCGTCGGTCGCAGCGGTTGCGGCAAGTCGACGCTGTTGCGCTGCATCGCGGGGCTCGAGGAGCCGAGCAGCGGCACGATCGAGTTCGCTGGTCGCGACGTCACGCACTTGCCTCCGCGCGAGCGCGACGTCGCGATGGTGTTCCAGTCGTACGCGCTCTATCCCCACATGACCGTGCGCAAGAACCTCGCGTTCGGGCTCGAGCTGCGCAAGGAGTCGCGCGAGGTCATCGATCGCCGCATCGCCGAGGTCGCGACGCTGCTGGAGATCGATCACCTGCTCGATCGCCACCCGCGCGCGCTGTCCGGCGGTCAGCGCCAGCGCGTCGCGATGGGCCGCGCGATCGTGCGACGCCCGTCGTTGTTCATGTTCGACGAGCCGCTGTCGAACCTCGACGCGTCGTTGCGCAACAGCGTGCGCATCGACATCCGGCGTTTGCACGACGAGCTGAAGGCCACATCGATCTACGTCACCCACGATCAGGTCGAGGCGATGACTCTGGCCGACGTGCTCGTGGTGCTCGACAAGGGGCGGGTGCAGCAGATCGGTGCGCCGCTCGAGATCTATCGCAGCCCGGTGAACCGCTTCGTCGCCGGCTTCCTCGGCAGCCCCGCGATGAACTTCCTGAGCGGGCGCGTCGCGCACCGGGAGATCGCGCTCGGCAACAGCGTGCGCGTACCGATCGATCGCGAGCTCGCGAACGATCGCGAAGTGGTGCTCGGCATCCGTCCCCACGATCTGAAGCTGGCCGCCGACGGCCCGTTGAAGCTGCGCGCCGAGGTGGTCGAGACGCTGGGCTCGCATGTGCTCGTGCACGGGCGCATCGCCGACGCGCCGTTCGTCGTGGCGCTCGAAGGCCTCGACGGCCCGAAGAAGGGCGATGCGATCGCGCTCGCGCCGACGGTGCTGCATCTGTTCGACGCGCACGGCGGCGAGGCGATCGCGTGAGAGCGCTCTTCGCCTTCCTCTTCGTGCTGCTGGTGCCGACGTGGGCGCACGCTCGCGACGAGCTGCGGCTGTGGCACGCGTGGCGCGGTGCCGAAGAGGAAGCGCTGGTCGAAGCGCTGCGCACGTGGGACGGCCCGCCGGTCGAGCTGCTCGCGATCCCCTACGACGCGTTCTCGTCGAAGCTCGGCAGCGCGATCCCCTTCGGTGAAGGTCCGGACGTCTACGTCGAGTCGCACGAACGGCTCGGCGAGTACCGCCGTCGCGAGCTGGTCGCGGCGATCGGCGACGCGTGGCCGCACGGCGCGTTCGTGCCGGTCGCCGCCCAGGCGGTCACGATCGCCGGCGATCCGCTCGCGCTGCCGTTGTCGCTCAAGTCGCACGCGCTCTACGTCAACGACGCGCTCGTCGATCGCGTGCCCGCCACGCTCGAGGAGATCGTCGCGCTGCAGTCCAACTTGCCCGACGGTGTCGTCGCGATCGCCTACGAAGCGCAGAGCCCCTACGCCCACGCGCCGATCCTGCACGCGTTCGGCGGCACGCTCATGCACGACGACGGTCGCTTCGGCTTCGTCGGTCGCGAAGCCGTGCGCTCGCTCGAGCTCGTGCTGCACATGCTCGAGGTCGGCGCCGTGCCGCGCGAAGCCGACGGTGCGCTGGTCACCAATCTCTTCCGCGGAGGCAAGGCCGCGTTCGCGATGAGCGGCCCGTGGCTCGCCTCCGATCTCGCCGACGCCGAGCTGCGCTACCACGTCGTGCCGCTGCCGCGCCTCGCGGCCACCGGCCAGCCGCTGAAACCGTTGCTCACGGTCGAAGCCGTGATGCTGTCGCCGACCGGCGCGCAGAAGCCCGAAGCGCGCCGACTCGCGGCGTTCCTGGCGGGCGAGCACGCTGCGCAGCTCCGCATGCAACGCGCGCGCATGGTGTCGGCGCGCAGCGATCTCGTCGTCGACGATCCGCTCGTGCGTGCGTTCGCCGAGCAGGCCCACGTCGCGGTGCCGATGTCCACGAGCACCGCGATGCGCGCGGCGTGGGAGCCCGCGAAGCAAGCGATGCGCAAGGTGCTGCGGGGCGAAGTGGATCCCGCGACCGCGCTCGCGGAAGCCGAGCGTCGCTTCGCGCAGGTGATGCGTCCGCCACCGCCACCGGCCTCGCCCACGCCGGCGATCGTGCTGCTCTCGTTCGCCGCGCTCGCGGGTGCGCTCGCGCTCGTGCAACGCGCGCGCACCTCGGCGTTCCGCGAGCGCCTGCGTCGTTCCGTGCATGCATGGCGCTGGGTCGTGCACGCGGTCGTCGCGGTCGGCGTGCTCGTGGTGCTGCCGCTCACCGTGGGCGCGGCGGCCTCGTTCTTCGGTGGCCCCGCCGGCGAGACGCACTACGTCGGGCTCGCGAACTTCGTCGACATCCTGCGCGCGCGCGGTGGCCCGCTCTTCGCCAGCGGATCGTTCTGGCTGGTGCTGTGCGTGACGGTGCTGTGGACGATCGTCAACGTCGCGCTGCATCTCGGGCTCGGGCTCGGCTTCGGCCTCTTGCTCGCACGCCCGACGCTGCGCATGCGCGCGGCGTATCGCGTGCTGCTCATCATCCCGTGGGCGGTGCCGAACTACGTCACCGCGCTCGCGTGGAAGGGCATGTTCCACCGCCAGTTCGGTGCGGTCACCGGCGCGACGCTGTGGCTCAACGACGTGTTCGGCCTGTCGCTCGAGCCCATCGCATGGTTCTCGCGCTTCGCCACCGCGTTCACGGCGAACGTCGCGACCAACGCGTGGCTCGGCTTTCCGTTCATGATGGTCGTCACCGTCGCGGCGCTGGGCGGCGTCTCGCGCGACGTGCTCGAGGCCGCGGAGGTCGACGGCGCGAGCGCGTGGCAGCGCTTCTGGCACGTCACGCTGCCGATGATCAAACCATCGCTCGTCCCCGCGGTCACGCTCGGCGCGATCTGGACCTTCAACATGTTCAACGTGGTGTTCCTGGTGTCGGGCGGAGATCCCGACGGCACCACCGACATCCTCGTCTCCGAAGCGTATCGCTGGGCGTTCACCCGCGACGCGCAGTACGGCTACGCGGCCGCATACGCGGTGCTCATCTTCGGCTTGCTCGCGCTCGGCACACGCTTGCTGTCGCGCGTCGACGCGCGCGCACGGAGGCACCAATGAGGCACGCGCTCGTGCATGCGGTGCTCTTGCTCGGCGTCGCGTTCGCGCTCTACCCCGTGCTGTGGGTGGCCGCGCTGGCGCTCTCGGGCACCGCGACGCCCGAGCCCAACGTCATGCCGTGGCCGCAGGAGCCCACGCTGCGCCACTTCGAAGCGGTCGTCACCGCGACCGCCGAACAAGGCGGCGAGACGCTGTGGATGTTCGGTCGCCAGTTCTTCAACTCGCTCGTCGTCGCGGCCGCCACCGCGATCGTCGGCGTGCTGATCGCGATCCCGGCCGCGTACGCGCTCGCGCGCTTCGACTTCCTCGGCAAGCGCACCGGCATGGGCGTGTTGCTCGCGACCCAGATGTTCCCGGCGGTCGCGAGCGCGATCCCGCTCTATCTCATCCTCGAAGCGCTCGGCCTGCTCAACTCGCGCACCGGCCTCGTGCTCTGCTACGCGAGCACCGCGGTGCCGTTCGCGATCTTCCAGCTACGCGCGGCGTTCGAAGCGATCCCGATCGATCTCGAAGAAGCCGCGATGGTCGACGGCGCGACCCGAGTCGGCGCATTCGTGCGCGTGGTGTTGCCGGTGGCCCGCCCCGCGATCGCCGTCACCGCGCTCTTCGCGTTCATGAGCGCGTATAACGAGTTCATCCTCGCGGCCACGCTGCTCGACGACGCGCGGATGTTCACGCTGCCGGTGATGCTGCAGCGCTTCATCGGCGAGTACGACGCGAAGTGGGAGCTCTTCGCCGCCGGCGCGCTGATCGTGTCGTTGCCGGTGATGGCGCTCTTCTACGTCGTGCAGCGCCATCTCGTCGCTGGCCTCGCGTCGGGCGGCGTGAAGGGCTGAATCGCGCGCGTGCGCCACCTTGCGCGTCGCGGTGTCTCTCCCGAAATGGCATCGAGACCGCTCGCGATCGCGATGGTGTTGCTGTGTGGGTGTTTCTCCGAGGGCGGGGCCGACGACGGCAGCGGTCCCGACGACGATGATTCCGGCAGCGCCTCGGAGTCGGGCGACGCATCGTCGGCGGGCAGCAACAGCGTGAGCGAAACGACCGCGGGCTCGCAGTCGGGATCGGCGAGCACGACCACTGCGAGCACGACGGATCCGAGCGACGAGACCGGACCCGACGATACGGGCCCCGTCGAAACCGGACCCGACGACACCGGCGTGCCTGCATGCGGCGACCTCGGCGAGCCGTGCTGCGACGAAGGCTGCAACCAAGGCGCGTGTCATGAAGAGCGGTGCGTCGTGTTCGCAGGCGCGTACGCGGAGCCGCTGAGCTGCGGTGGTTGCACCGACGATGCGAGCGGCCCGAAGATGAACATTCCGCCGTCGTACATCGACTACCTCGGCGGCTGCGGTTGCCCGAGCGGATTCGCGGCCAGCGATCCGCTGCCGACCACGAGCGACTACTGCCCGGAAGACGGTGTGTTGCACACGCCGACCGCGTTGCGGACGTGTGCATTCGCCGACCCACCACCGAGCTCCGATTGGGGCGGCGTCTACGTGACGTCTTCCGCGGACCAATGCGTGGTCGGCGAGAACCAGTGCGTCGTCGAGAACTCGCTCACCGGGAGTTGTGCGTGCCCGCCCGGGATCGCGGAGATGGTCGCGAGCACGTGGGGACCGTGCGGCGCTGCGTCGGCGGATCAACCGATCGAGATCCACGTGTGCGTGCCGACTGCGATCGATCCGATCAGCTTCGCCGGCGCGTATCAGACCCACTGGCTGCAAGACGGCATGATCGAGTGCGCCGCTCCGAATCCGTGGACGGGTGATTGCACCTGCCCCGGCGGCTTCCACGGCGATCCGCTGCGCGTCACGAGCCCCGTGCAGGACAACGGCGGCGAGATCTTCTTCTGCGTGCCGAGTTGACGATCAGTCGGGCACGCAGCTGCTGGTGAGACCGCCCTCGGTCGACACCGTGCACTCGCCACACGTCGTCATCTCGAGGCACTCGCACTCGGGGGAATTGCCGCACTCCATGGGGAGCTCGACGCAGTGATAGGAGGCCGGCGTCATGTCCGGCGCGAGCACGACCTCGCAGTATTCCTCGGCGGCGCGGCACATGAGCGTCGAGCCGCAGGCGAACGGCGGGTTGCCTTCGGAATCGCCCGAGTCCGAATCGGCCTCGTCGTCGCCGTTTCCGCAGGAGCCGAGCAGTAGGATGACGCTGCAGGCCAACGCGAGTGGTCGCATCGAAATGACGCTATCACATGCGGCCCCGGACGGGACGGCGTGCACGTCCGGCGATCGCTTGCTACTAATGACTCGATGATGCCGGGGGTGTCCGCGTTGGTGGCCGCGCTGGTCTGGGTAGGACCAACGAATGCGAGCGAGTTGCGCGGTTCGTCGACGCCGGAGCCGATCATCGGCGGGCAGCCCACCGATCCCGGCGAGTACGACGGCGTGGTCGCGATCACGATCGGCTCCGAGCTGTGCAGCGGCACCGTCGTCGCGCCGAAGCTGATCCTCACCGCTGCCCACTGTCTCGTCGATGCCGACGACGTCGGTGAAGTCGTGGTGCGCTACGGCAACGACGTGTTCCACGGCTCGGTCGAAGCCGATGGCTGGGGCATGCATCCGTCGTTCTGTCCGTCGTGCAAGTACGACATCTTCGACTACGGCTACGTCACGATCCCGCTCGAGTTCGAGGTGCCCGGTGGCTACACCACGCCCATCGTCGATCAGGACGAGTGGGACGAAGCGATGGGCAAGGGCGAGACGGTCACGTTGGTCGGCTACGGCGGCGACACGGCCGAGCGCGACACGGTGAGCGGCGCGGGGCTCAAGCGCGAGACCGACACGACGATTGCGAAGCTCACGCCGAAGGGCTTCGAGTTCTACGCGGGCGGGCAGCAACGCGACACCTGCAGCGGCGACTCGGGTGGGCCCGCGTTCGTGCGCTTGAAGAACGGCGTGATGCGGCTCGCGGGCATCACTTCGCGCGGCAGTGATCCGTGTGGCAACGGTGGCTACTACGGCGCGCCCTACCCCGCGCTGTGTTGGGTGCGCGAAGAGACCGGCGTCGATCTGGTCGGCGAAGCCTGCAGCGACTGCGATTGCCTCGACACCGCGCCACCCGACGAGCGCGGCTGCGGCTGCACGAGTGAACGCGACGCCGGCGGTTGGGCGATCGTGCTCGTCGTGCTCGCGTGCTTGCGCCGCCGCAAGTGATCAAGGCGCGGCAGCGGGGATCGTCTCGAAGCGCGTCGTCGCGAACAGCGTCGGCGAGTCGGGGTCGGCGACTTCCACTTCGTAGATGCCGGTGGTGGTGAGCTCCCACGACTTGTAGAAGACCTCGTCGGCGGCGCCGAGCGTGTCGACCTTGCGCGCCTCGAGCACGCGTGTGTCGCCTTCGATGCGCCACAGCGTGACGGCGATGCGCGGCGTGGTGAGCTTGCCGTCCGGCGGTGGTGCGAAGCGCATGCCCACGTAGCCGATCGGCACCTTCGTCTCCGTCTTCACCGGCTTGGGATCGGTGGGCGAGGTCGCGGGGCCGATCGTCAGCTGGAAGGGCGGCGACACCGGCGTGCGCACGCGCTTCGTCGCCGCATCGGACGCGACCTCGAAGCGGCGCGCCGCGAGCACTGCACCGCTTCGCGGATCGCTCACCGTCACTTGGTACGTGCCCGGCTGCGACAGCTTCCACGACTTGAAGAAGATGTCCTCGTCCTTGCCGAGCGGTGAGCGCTTGCGCGTGAGCTCGGCGAGCGCGCTGCCTTCGATCATCGCGAGCGTCACCTCGATCTCGGTGATCGCGAACGAGCCGGGCCCGGCCAAGCGGAACGCGATGCCGGCGAAACCGATCGGCACGCGATCGAGCTCGTCGACGAGCCGGGGATCGCTCGGCGACACCACCGGACCGACCCACAGCTCGTAGGCCGGATCGCCGTCGGGCAGCGGCGGAGCTGCAACCGGAGTCGGTCGTTCGCTCGCCGCAACGATCTCGACTTTCGTCTCGTCGCGCGCCGCACCACCGCATGCGCACGCGAGCACGAGCGCGAGCGCGACGACGCGCTCAGCCACCTTTGTACCCTGGCGGGGGCCCACCCGGGCCGGGCGGCGGCGTCGGGTGACCCGCGGGCACGATCACCGGCCCCGAGTGGCTCGCGGCGATCGCTTGCGCCGCCATGTGCAGCGCGGGATCCGAGCCATGCGCGAGCTCGCGTCCGAGCGCGCGACCCATCTCCGACTCGATCTCGATCACGCGATTCGCCCCCGCGGCGAGCAAGATGCGACCGTGCCGTGGCGTGATCGCGCGCGCGACGATCTGCTGCACGCCGAGCTCGCGCAGCGCTGCGACCGAGAGCACCGCGCCTTCGAAGTTCTCGCCGACCGCCACGATCGCGACCGCAGCGGTGTGGGGATCGATCGAGCGCAGCGCCAGCGGATCGGTGGCATCGAGCTCGAGCGCGTAGGTCACCTTCGCCTTGATGGAATCGACATGGCTCATGTCGTTGTCGATCGCGACCACCTCGCAGCCCTCGCGCGCGAGCGACTCGGCGAGCGCCGAGCCGAATCGTCCGAGACCGATCACCAGGATGCGTCGTGCCATGTGCTCTCTCCTTATCCGATCGGCATGCTCTCGCGCGCGAGCCGGTAGGGCTGGCGCGAGCCTTCGGCGCTGCCCACCGCCAGCGCGACGGTGAGCGGACCACAGCGGCCCACGAACATGGTCAAGATGATCACGAGCTTGCCGGCCACCGAGAGCGAGCTGGTGATGCCGGCGGTGAGGCCGACGGTGCCGAACGCCGAGCACACCTCGAACAGCAGCTTGATGAAGTCCTGCTTGGCCTCGACGATCGTCATCAGCGTGAGCGACGCGAGCACGATGCTGGCGGAGATCGCCGCGACCGCGGTCGCGCGGCGGAACACCTCGGGTGCGATCGCGCGGTGACCGAGCTGCGGCTCGCGACCGCGCAGCTCGCCGCGCAGCGTGGCCCACAGCGCCGCGAGCGTGGTGGTCTTGATGCCGCCCGCGGTGGATCCCGGCGAGCCGCCGATGAACATCAGCACGCACGTCCACAAGAGTGTCGGTGCACCGAAGAGGCTGAGGTCGACGGTGCAGAAGCCCGACGTGCGCGTGTTGACCGAGTGGAAGAGCGCGGCCAGCACGCGCTCGGGACCGCTGAGCTTCGCGAAGCTGTCGCCGCCCCACTCGAACAAGAGCGTGAGCACCGTGCCCACCAGCAACAGGACCGCACTCGTGATGAGCACGACCCGCGATGCGAGCGAGAGTCGATCGGGGCGCCCCGCGTCACGCCGCAGCATGAACGCCGCACGCCCGCGGAGCTGCAGGATCACCTCGCGGATCACCGGGAAGCCCAGCCCGCCGAGCACGATGAGCAGCATGATGATCGTCTGCACGCCGGCATCGTCGGCGAACAGCACGAGGTTGCCGTTGAAGAGCGAGAAGCCGGCGTTGCAGAACGCGGACACGGCGTGGAAGAGCGCCAACCATGCCGCCGAGTGGCCTTCGGTGCGGGGGTCGCCGACGAACTGCAGCCACAAGAGCAGCGCGCCGACGGCTTCGATGGTGAGCGCACCGACCACGATGCTCTGCACCGTGGTGCGCAGGTCGGTGAGCGTGCGCGCGTCGAGCATCGCGGCGTAGCGCAGCTGGGTGGCGAGCGCGCTGTCGCGGGCGAACGCGAGCGCGAGCGCGGCGAGCGTCATGATGCCGATGCCACCGAGCTGGATCGACAGCAGGATCACCAGCTCGCCGAAGAACGTGTAGGTGACGCCCGGCTCGTTGACGGTGAGCCCGGTGACGCACACCGCCGAGGTGATCGTGAACAGCGAGTTGATGAACGAGACGTCGCCGACGTTCTCGACCGAGACCGGGAGCGTGAGCAACACGGTGCCGACTAGGATCATCGCGGCGAAGCTGCCCGCGAGCATCAGCGCGGGGCGCTGGGCGAGCCGCAGCGCGAGCCGGGCGAGGCGCTCGGGCATCGCGGCGGACAAGCCGTGCAGGCCCGCGACGACCAGGAACACGAGATCGTACATCCGCGCCGCGCGATCGAGCTCGATCGACGCGCCTTCGTACGCCTGCGAGAGGATGTACGAGCGCGCGACGAACAGAGCGACGAGCGCGAAGAGGATGATCGCGTCCGCACCGATGAGCGCACCGACGAGCTTGCGGATGCGACGGCTGCGTGCGCGCAAGAGGCCGGCGACGAGCGCACCGATCAGGCCGAGCATCGCGAGGATCGCCAACGTGCCGGTGGCGGTGTGCGTGACCGCGAGATCGAGCAGCAGCAGGATGACGCCGACTGCGATGCCGAGCCCGCGTCGGATCACCGCTTGCGGATCGCTGCCGAGCGGCCCCACGACCACGCGCGGATAGCTCGGCGGGCCCTGCTCCGGCATCGCGGTGATTCAACCACAACCGCGATCGATTCGAGCACTACTGCGCGGGTTCGGGGTCGTCCGCGGGTGGAGTGCTCGGCTCGGGACGATCGACCGGCTTGCTGGGCTCCGCGGCGGGCTCGGCTGTCGGCGCAGGCTCGCTGGGCTTGCTCGGTGGCGCGGGCTCGGGATCGTCGTCGGTGAGATCCTTCAGCCCCGGCAACGCGCTCGGCAAGGTCGTCGACGGTGGTGCACCCGGCTCTTGCGTCGCGGGCAGCGGACGCGCGTCCGTGCGCGTGGTGCCGGTCGCAGGCGCGGGTTGCTCGATCGCCGCGGGATCGTCGGCGACGATCGGCGCGGGCTCGACGATGGGCGGTGCGGGCAACGCGGTCGACGGTTGCGGCGTCGTCGGTGTCGGCGTGATCGCAGCAGGCGCGGGCGTCGTGATCGGTGCCGGCTCGCTCGGCGTCGTCGGCAGCTCGATCGGTGCATCGTCGGGTTGCGAGAGCAGCACGGCGGTCGCGACCGCGAGCGCACCACCGCCGACCATCATGCCGAGCGCGAAGCGTCGCCAACCACCCGGCGTGCTCTTCTCCTTCGGTGCGCGCGTGTCGGCGAGCGCTTGCACGAGCGCGGTCATGTCGGGAAAGCGATCGTCGGGCTCGCGCATGAGCCCGCGCGCGATCACCTGGCGCACCGCGATCGGCAGGCCCGGCATCTCCGCGGGCAGGCCCGGTAGACCTTCGATCGTCGCGGCCATGAGCGACGCGAGATCCTTGCCGGTGAACGGACGATGGCCGTAGAGCGCTTCGTAGAGCGCGACGCACACGCTGAACTGATCGGCGCGCCCGTCGGTGGGGCGCATGAGGAACTGCTCGGGGGCCATGTACGCGGGCGTGCCCATGAACGCGCCGGTGGTGGTGAGCGTCGCCGCGAGCACGTCGAGATCGGGCGTCTCGTGGCGCCGCGCTTCGGCCTCGAGATCACGCTCGCCCGCGCGCGCAGCCAGCCCGAAGTCGAGCACCTGCACGGTGCCGTCTTGGCGAACGATCACGTTGCCGGGCTTGAAGTCGCGGTGTACCAGCCCGGCCGAATGGACGGCGGCGAGCCCACGCCCAGCTTCGACGAACACGTCGACGATCTCCGCCCACGTGCGTCGCTCGCGGGCGAGCCACACCTCGAGCGTGTCGCCCGCGACGTACTCCATCGCGATCCACACGCGACCGCGTAGGCTGCCCACGTCGAACACCATCACGAGGTTGCGATGCGATACGCGGGCGAGCGCTTGGGCCTCGCGCAACATTCGACGCTGTTGCAGCTCGGCCTCGTCGCCCTGCATCGGACGTAACAACTTGATCGCGACCAGGCGCCCGAGCTCGGGATCCTCGGCCGCATACACCACGCCCATGCCACCTTCACCGACGCGCTCCTTGATGCGGTAGCGCCCGATGAAATCGCCGGTGTCGAGCGGCTTGGTGTGCACCTCGTCGGCGGGCTCGGGCGCGCCGATGCGTCCACGGACCGACCCCTGCGAGGCCAGTGTGTCCGTGAACTGGGGATCGTCGGATTGCATCGCGGGGGCCGAATGATGGTAGCAAGCGGCCGCCCCGCATCGAGCGCGCGCGACGAATCGCCGTATGGGCGCGGTGTGCAGGGGTGGGCCGCGAGGTGGGCCTTCGCCCACCCAGATCCGCGAAGTCGCGGCTCCGCCGCACGCGCCCCAAGGTGGTGCTAGTACGGGGACGTGTTGCCACGCGAGCACGCCGTGACGATCGCGGGCGAGGGACCGTTGCGCCTCGCAGTCATCGCCGACACGCACTCGCGGCCGCACCCGCGAACGCTCGAGCACATCGCTGCGTTCGCGCCCACCGCGATCGTACACGCGGGTGACATCGGCGATCTCGAGGTGCTCGAAGCGCTCGCGCGCGTCGCTCCCGTGCATGCCGTGCGCGGTAACATCGATGTCCGCGCGGCCGAGCTCCCCGACGTGCTGGTCATCGATGCACGCGGTCCTGCGGACGTTTCACTGCGCGTGCTGCTCGTGCACATCGGCGTCGCGGGTCCACGCATTCGTGCCGACGTCGCTCGACTCGCACGCGCTCGCGCGGCCGAGCTCGTGATCTGCGGTCACTCGCACGTGCCGTTCATCGGTCGCGATCGCGGGCTCGCGGTGTTCAATCCCGGCTCGGCGGGACCGCGTCGCTTCGCGCTGCCGATCGTCTTCGGCACGATGGTCATCGATGCGCACGGAGCCCACCTCGCGCACGTCGACTGCGAGACCGGTGCGCGCTGGGCGCCCATGTGAGCCCACAGAACGTCGTATCGGGGCCGTCCAGCCTTGACGCTCCAGAGGTCGTGCCGTATTGATTGATTGGCGGTTCAACCAACCAGTCAACCGACGGCCATGCCGCGCTCCGAAGAAGACAACCAACAGATCCGCGCATCACGCCGCAGCGAGATCCTCGCGGCCGCGACTCGGGTGTTCACCGAGAAGGGGCTGTCGCGCGCCAAGGTGACCGACATCGCGGCCGCCGCAAGCCTCAGCAACGGCCTGCTCTACCACTACTTCACCAGCAAGGAAGCGGTCTTCGAAGCGATCGTCGAGGAGATGATCGCGCAGTCGGATCAGCTGCTCGCGGTCCCGCGCGAGCGCGCGGTCGATCGCTTGGTCTTCGCAGTCATTCGCAAGCGTAACCAGCTGGCCGAGCAGACCGTCGACGCCTCGCGCGTCGTGATGCAGGCCGTGTTGCACGGCGAGGTGATGTCCGAGCACCTCCGCGCGCTGCTCGCCGATCACTTGCAGCGCATCACCCGAGCGACGGCAGAAATGATCGCGCAGGCCCAAGCAGACGGCGACATCGATGCCAAGGTGCCACCCGACGAGCTGATGCGCGTGATGATCTACCTCTTCCGCGGCATGTCGATCACGCAGCCCGACTTCACCGTCGAGCTGCCGCAGGTCGAGAGCCTGCTCGCCGCGCTTCGGCTCACGCCGTCCGGCATGCGCCGCGCCGCGAAGTTCCATCCATCCCGAGACCAGAAAGCTGCCGTATGAGAGCGACATTCACCGCATCGTTGGCCCTGCTGCTCGTCGCGTGCACGCGCCCGGCCGCGCAGCCGCACGAGGAGACCGCCGACAAGACCGTCTCCGTGCACGTGGCCGAAGCGATCGCGCAGAGTCGTCCCGTCGCGCTCACGCTCGACGGCACGCTGCTCGCCGACGAAGAATCGAACGTCACCAGCATCGTGTCCGGCCGCGTGGTCGCGGTCTCGGTCGAGCGCGGAGCGAAGGTCGCGGAGGGTGACGAGCTCATCCGTCTGCGCGACGTCGACTTCAAGCTGCAGGCCAAGCTCGCACGAGCGTCGCTCGCCGAAGCGCGCGCGCGGCTCGGCATGAAACAGGGCGCGAAGGTCCCCGACGCCGATGCGTTGCCCGAGGTGAAGCTCGCGAAGTCCGAGCTCGACCTCGCGCAGAGCGAGCTCGCCCGCGCCGAGCGTCTGTTCGCCAGCGGCGCGCTCGCGCAAGCCGAGCTCGATCAGGTGCGCACGAAAGCCGCATCGGCGGTGGATCGTCTCAGCACCGCGAAGAACGGCGCCCGTGCATCACTCACCGCGCTGCAGGGCGCGGAAGCGTCGCTCGACCAAGCGATGACCTCCACGTCCGAAGCGAAGATCCGCGCCCCGTTCGCTGGCGAGATCGCGGTACGCAGCGTGTCGGTCGGTGAGTACGTCACGCCGCAGACCTCGCTGGTCACGCTCGTACGCACCGACCCGCTGCGCATCGAGCTGTCCGTGCCGCAGCAGCACCTCGAGGCGGTGCAGCCCGGTCAGAAGGTCACGGTGATCGTCGACGCACTGCCCGATCGCGAGTTCGAAGCGACGGTGCGCTACGTCAGCGCGTCGGTGCAACGCGAGACCCGCTCGCTCACCGTCGAGGCGGTGGTGCCCAACACCGATGGCCTCTTGCGCCCCGGCCTCTTCGCCACCGCGCGACTGCAGACCGGCGGTTCCGAGACGGTCACCACGGTACCCAGCGAAGCCGTGCGCACCGCGGCCGGAGTCTCGCGCGTGTTCGTCATCGCGGGCGATCGCATCGAGGAGCGCGTGGTCTCGGTCGCAGAGCGCACCTCCAAGCAAGTGACGATCGCCGAGGGCCTGAAGGCCGGCGATCGCGTCGCCACCGATGGGCTCGAAGAGCTCGCCGACGGCGTCTCCGTAACCGTCTTGGACGACGTCGGCTGAACGAGGGGAGCTTCCGATCATGCAGTGGCTCGCCCGAGTCTGTGTTCGTCATCCGGTCTTCACGTGGGTGCTGGTGCTCTCGCTCGGCGTGTTCGGCATCGCCAGCATGCAGGGCCTCGGCGTCGATCGCTTCCCCAAGATCGACTTCCCCGCGATCGTGGTCACCACCGTGCTACCGGGCGCATCGCCCGAGCAGGTCGAGACCGAGGTCACCGAGATCATCGAGGAGCAGCTCAACTCCATCGCGGGTCTCGACGAGCTCACTTCGAATTCCTACGAGGGCGCGAGCGTCGTCATGGCGCGCTTCGACCTCGAGAAGGACGTCGGCGAGGCCTCCGAAGAGGTGCGTGACCGCGTCGGACGCGTGCTCTCGCAGCTGCCCGACGGCATCGATCAGCCCCGTATCGAGCGCATCGATCCCGATGCCGCGCCGATCATGTTGGTCGCCGTGCACTCGACGCGCACGCTGCTCGAGGCCACCGACTTCGCCGACCGCACGATCCGTCGTCGCATCGAGTCGCTGACCGGCGTCGGCGGCATCGCGATCAGCGGCGGTCGCGAGCGCGACATCCAGGTCATCGTCGATCCCGAGAAGCTCGGCGCGGTGGGCCTCACCGCCCGCGACCTCCAGCGCGCGCTGGCGGCCGAGAACGTCGAGATCCCCGGTGGCGACGTGATCGAGGGCGAGCGCACGCTGCAGCTGCGCGTGTCGGGCCGCATCGCCGAACCCGCCGAGTTCGGGCTCATCCCGATCATCAACCGCGCGGGCAAGGTCATCCGCGTCTCCGACGTGGCCGAGGTGAAGGATGCCGGCCGCGATCCCGAGTCGATCGCGACGGTCGACGGCGAAGAGGTCGTCATCCTCTCCATCCGCAAGCAGTCGGGCGCGAACACGGTCGCCGTGGTCGAGTCGCTGCGCGAGCGCATCGCCGAGATCGAGAAGACCATCCCGCCCAGCTATCGACTGGAGATCGTGCGCGACGAGAGCGAGTTCATCTCGAACTCGATCCACGCGGTGCAGGAGCACCTCGTCGTGGGCGGCTTCCTCGCGGCGCTGGTCGTGCTCGTCTTCCTGCGCAACGGTCGCTCGACGGTCATCGCCGCGCTCGCGATCCCCACGTCGATCATCTCGACGTTCACGCTCATCGCGGCGCTCGGGCTCACGCTCAACATGATCACGTTGCTCGGCCTGACGCTGTCGGTCGGCATCGTCATCGACGACGCCATCGTCGTGCTCGAGAACATCGTCAGGTACATCGAGGAGAAGGGCTACACGGCCCGGCGCGCCGCAGTGGTCGCGACGCAAGAGATCGGGCTCGCGGTGCTCGCGACCTCGCTCTCGCTGGTCGCGGTGTTCCTGCCGATCGCGTTCATGAGCGGCATCATCGGCCGCTTCATGGGCAGCTTCGGCTTCACGATGTCGTTCGCGATCATCGTGTCGCTGTTCGTTTCGTTCACGCTCACGCCGATGCTGTCGGCGCGCTGGCTCTCGGGCCCGGTCGCGCCGAAGAAGCTCGACGCGACCGTACCGGCACCGTCGCGCGCCGTCGCGACGCCGCCCACCCCGAGCACCGGCGATCCGTTCCGCCGCGTGATCGACGACGACCTCGACGAGGAAGATCCCGATCCCGCGCCTGGTGATCGCAAGGCCGAGCGTCAGCAGTTCCGCGAGTGGGGCAACGGCAAGCGCACGCTCGCCGACGTGCCCGGTGCGCTCGGCGGACACGGCCAAGCCGCCGACGGCTTCCTCTACCGCTTGATCGAGCGCGGCTACATGAAGCTGCTCGCGACCGCGATGCGCTTCCGCTGGGTCGTCGGTCTCATCCTCATCGGTACGCTCGCGTCGATCGGGCCACTGGTGAAGATCGTGCCCAAGAACTTCCTCCCCAACGAGGACGAGTCGCGCTTCGAGATCACGGTGCGCGCGCCCGAAGGCACGTCGTTGGCGCAGACCCAGCTCTACGGCCAACGCATCGCTCGCGCGGTGGCGAAGCTCCCCGAGGTCGATGCGACCGTGCTCACCGTCGGTGCGCCCGCCGGTGATCTCTCGGGCCGCGGGCCCAACCAGGCCTCGCTCTACGCCCGCATGGTGCCCGCCGACAAGCGCGACATCTCGCAGGACGATCTCATCGTCGCGATTCGCAACGAGGTGCTGCCCGAGGTGACCCCCGAGGGCGTCACGGTGCTCATCAGCCCCATCGCGGCGTTCGGCGGCACCGGCCAGCAGGCGGCGCCGGTGCAGTACATCATCTCCGGTCAGGACATCTCGAAGCTCGATCAATACACCACCGACATGCTCGCGAAGGTGCGCGAGGTCGAGGGTGTGAGCGAAGCGAGCACGTCGCTCATCACTGGTCGTCCCGCGTATGCGGTGCAGATCGACCGCCGACGTGCGGCCGATCTCGGCGTCACGGTCACCGACATCGCGAACGCGATGCGCCTGCTCGTGGGTGGGCTCGAGGTCACCGACTACAGCGAAGCCGGCGAGCGCTACGAGGTGCGCGTGCGCGCCGATGCAGCGTCGCGCAGCCGACCCGAGCAGATCGCCCGCATCACGGTGCCCAGCGCGACCGGCCAAGTCGTGCGGCTCTCCGACGTCGCGACGATCACCGAGACCACGGGTCCCGCCGTCATCACGCACTTCGGCCGCGAGCGGCAGAGCACGATCTTCATCAACACACTGCCGGGCTCGTCGGAGCAGAACATCATCGACGCGCTCGAGCGCATCAAGGGCGAGCTCGATCTCGATCCGGGCTACAGCGGCCAGCTCTACGGGCGGTCGCGCGAGCTCGGTCGCGCGATCCAGAGCTTCAAGGTGGCGGTGATCCTGTCGTTCACCTTCATGTTCCTCGTGCTCGCCGCACAGTTCGGCAGCTGGCTGCACCCGGTCACCATCATCGCGTCGCTGCCGCTCACGTTGCCGTTC
>DASZPU010000872.1:0-14683 GCA_035550195.1 Nannocystaceae bacterium | reverse complement strand
CAACCCCGGCGGCCCGACGTACAGCCAGCCGTGCTGATCCATGTACTCGAGGTAGCACTCGCACAAGCTCAGCAGCGCATCACCGCCGGCGCCCTGCGATCGCTCCGCCACCATCGCGTCGAAGCGCTCGGCGCCGATCGCCTGCAGCTCGGCCATCAGCGAGGCCTTGTCCTCGAAGTACGCGTAGATCAGCGCCGCGCTCACGCCGACCGATTCCGCGATGTCGCGGATCTTCACCGCTTCGCCGCCGCGCGTCGCCCCGAGCGCCCAAGCGGCCTCGATGAAGCGCTTGCGAAACTCCTTCGAGTCCGTACGTGGCTGCACGTAGGTGAGAGTGCAAGATCGCGCACTCTTCGCAAGCGCTCGTGACTCGATTCGTTACTGCATCGCGACGCCGCGCAAGATCATGCGCACGTAGCTCTCGGTGAACGTCTCCGGCTGTGCGCCGTGACGCTGCGCTTCCGCATGCCAGTCGCCGCCGACCAGCGCGTTGATTGCGATGCGCACCGCTTCGGCGCGCTCCGGATCCACGCCCTGCGCCTCGAGCAACGCGACGACGCGCGCCACGAACGTCTCGGTGACGATGCTCGACGCGCCGCGCAGCTCGGGCTCGTCGTTCATGCCTTCGCACAGCCAACGATGCTTGCGGGCGTACTCGATGTACGCGAGGCAAAGCCGCGCGAGCCCCTCGGTGGGGGTCTGGGCGCCTTCGATCGCCGCCGCGAGCACGCTGTCGAGCTGGGGCCGTGCGATGCGCTGCAGCTCGCGCACGAGCGCCGCCTTGCCGTCGAAGTAGGTGTACAGCAGCGCCGGGCTGACGCCGGCTCGGCTCGCGATGCTGCGGATCGTGAGCCCGTCGTTGCTCTGCGTCCCCGCGATCTCCCACGCCGCTGCGACGATGCGCGCACGGAGGTCGGGTTTCACGGGGCGAGGCGCGAGTTCGGAGACGGCGGCTGCGATCGTCATGCGCTGCACGATGCACCACGCGTCGCGCGTCGCAACCCGCCCCACTGTGGCGTGTTGCGGAACGACGCTCCGCACAAAAATCGTACGAGCGGCTTGCGCCTCTTCGACCGGGCTGCATCTTGTCGGGCCGCGGCGAGCCCGGTCGCGCGCGCTCGACCATTTCAGCCTCCCCGAGCAAGCGCATTGCCGGCGACATCGAACGTCGTTCAAACCCTGGCGCCGTGGCACGCAGCCTGCACATCCCGGGCGCGATGGACGAATTCGCTGCCCGCTCGCTCGCGTCGCTCTCCGATTTCCATCGCGAGCTCGACGCCTTCAACCACGAGCGCCTGCGCCCGTGCGACGACTCCTCGGCGTGGCGACAGCGCATCGATCGTGCGCATCGCATGACGCTCGCCGAAGGCGCGTGGATCGAGCGCGAGCGCAGCGTCGTCGCACCGATGCTGCGTCGCGTGCCCAAGGATGCCGACGCGTTCCTCGCCTGGTTCGACGGCCTGGCCGCCGCGGGACCGGGTCAAGGTGATCCACTCTTTCCGTGGCTCGCCAACACCGCCACGCGCGACGAGATGATCTGGTTCCTGCGCCAGGAGCTCGCAGGCGAGGCCGGCTTCGACGATCTGGTCGCGCTCACGCAAGTTGGGCTCGCGGGTCAAGCGAAGCTCGAGCTCGCACGCAATTACTGGGACGAGATGGGCCGCGGCAGCGCCAAGGGCATGCACGGCCCGATGCTCGCGTCGCTCGCAGCGGAGATCGGCGAGACCGGCGAGCCGGTGTGGGAAGCGCTCGCGCTCGCGAACCTGATGACCGCGCTCGCGTGCAATCGCCACCTCGCCTACCAGTCGATCGGTGCGCTCGGTGCCATCGAGCTCACCGCACCCGGGCGCTGCGAGCAGGTGCACGCGGGCCTGCGTCGGCTCGGCTTCGACGGCAATGCCCGCAAGTACTACGCGGTGCACGCGAGCATCGACATCAAGCACTCGCTGGCGTGGAACCGCGAAGTGATCCGCCCGCTCGTGAGCAACGACCCGTCGCTCGCGCGCCCGATCGCCGAAGGTGCGCTGTTGCGGCTGGTCGCGGGCGCGCGTTGCTTCGAGCGCTACCGCGACGAGCTCGGCGTGGTCGTGCGCGCGGCGAGCTGATTCGACACTCGCGGTCCATCACGCGCCGCGAGCACCAGATAGCCGGCGTCTTCGAGCAGCGGTTGCGTCGCTTCGCGCAACGGCTGCTCGTCTTCCGCAAGGAAGACCATACCTCGGTATGTCCGCCCGCCCACCTGCCCCACCCTGACGGATCTCTCCGGGCGGGCAACCTTCGAACCGGGATCACACCGGGCGCAGCGCGCGTAGCGGTGAGGGATGTTCGGGGTCGAGATCCAGGTTCAACGACCTGCTCCGGCGCCGCCGCGTCATACTCCGCGCCATGAGTCGCGATGACCATGATCCCCGCCGCGCGGCGCGATCGTTTCCATCGGTCGACGAGCGCCTCGAGAGCACGCGCCGCTTGGTGCGAGAGACCAGCGACGCACTCCACCACACGAAGGTGCTCATCCAAGCCAGCCGCACGCTCAGCCGCTGCGACGCGGCACCTTCTCCAGCGCGCGACGCAGAGCCTCCAGCTCCACCGGCTTGAGCAGATGATCGACGAAGCCGGCATCACGCGCCTGCGCGCGCACGCGTTCGTCGCCGTAGCCGGTGACTGCGATGAGGTGCACGCGCGACGCGACCGCCTTCATGTGCGCGGCCACGGCGAGCCCGTCGAGATCGGGCAAGCCGAGATCGAGCAGCACAGCATCCGGACGCAGCTGCTCGAACACCTCGAGCGCGCCGGCGCCGTCGAACGCCATCGTGACCTCGTGGCCGCTCGCCTCGAGCAGCGTGGCGAGCATCTGCGCGCCGTCGACGTTGTCGTCGACCACGAGCAACCGCAGTCGCTGGATCGTCGCGGCCGGCTTCGGCGTGCCCGCGCGGGTCGGTGAGCTGCGCACCGCCAGCGGCAGCGCGACCTCGAATTCGCTGCCGTGGCCCAGCCCGTCGCTGCGCACGGTCACGCTGCCGCCGTGCAGCTCGGTCAGCCGGCGCACGAGCGGCAATCCCAGTCCGAGCCCGCCGGCCGCACGCGCCAGCGATTGCTCGCTCTGCGTGAACAATCCGAAGACGCGCTCGCGCATCTCCGCCGCGATGCCGATGCCGTCGTCGCGCACGACCACGAATCCGCGACCGCCCTCGCTGCGCACCTGCGCGACGAGGTGTCCGCCGCGCGGGGCGAACTTGATCGCGTTGTCGAGCAGGTTCACCACCACCTGCCGCAGCCGCATGGGATCGGCATCGACCACGACCGGCACCGCCGGCAGCAGCACCTCGAAGCGATGCAGCTGCGCCCGCGCGCGCACGACCTCCCGCGACTGCTCGACGATGTCGCGCAGATCGACCTCCGTGCGCTGTAGTCGGATCTTGCCGTGTGCGGCGCGCGACGCATCGAGCAGATCGTCGACGAGATGGGCGAGGTGCTCGGACTGGCGGCTGACCACGTCGACCGTCCATTGGCGCTGCTCGTCGGTGAGCGCGGCCGCGTGATTGCGCCACAGCTCGACCGCGGCGTGGATCGGCGCCAGCGGGTTGCGCAGCTCGTGCCCGAGCACGGCGAGGAACTCGTCCTTGCGTCGAGCATCGGCAGCGAGCCGATCGGCCAGCGTCGCGCGCTCGCGGGCCTCGACGTCCTCGAGGATCCACCGGCAGCCCGCGCCCGTGGGCTCCTCGGGCTGCGCGATCCCTTCGAGGCGGACGCGCAACGACAGCCCATCCACCTCCAGGCGCAGCGTGTCCGCGTCGGGCTCGCCCGCGAGCACACGCTCGAGCAACGCGCGCCAGCGCTCGCGATCTTCCTTGGTGACCAACAGCGCCATCGGCTTGCCGACCAGCACCGCGACGGGCTGCTGCAGCAGCGTGCCCGCAGCTTGGTTGACCAGGCGCAGCACGCCTCGGTCGTCCGTCACCGCGTAGGGCACCGGCGCATGCTCGAACAGATCGGTGTAGCGTCGACGCTCGCGCTCGAGCGCTGCGTTCGCGCGCAGCAGCTCCGCGTTCTGCTCGCGCAGCTCTTCCTCGACCACTCGCAGCTCTTCCACGCTGCTCAGCAGCTCCGCGAGCGCACGATGGAGCACCGGCGGTGCTTCGTCGAGATCGAGTGCGTCTTCGCGTAGCGCGTCGGCGCGCGCGTGCATGCGCGAGATCTCGAGCGCGAGGTCGTCGCCGTTCACGGCTCCGCGCCTTCGCCGATGGTATCCATCAGCAGCGTGGCGGCCGAGGGCGCCGAGCCGCGCAGCGGACTGATGGTGATGCGGCAACGCAACGGACGACCACGGCGATTGATCGCGTCGAGCTCGATGTGCCCGACCTCGCCGCTGCGCATCGCGGCCTCGAGCGGAACCGCGAGGCTCGCGACCGGCAGCCCGATGTCGAGCGACGTGAGCACCGTGCCCTTCACCTCGTCGGCCCGCACTCCCCACAGCTCCTCGGCCCGCGCGTTCCACACTTGGATGTGCAGGTCGCGATCGACGACCGCGACGCCCGAGCGCAAGCTGCCGAGGATCGCCTGCAGGAACCCGTTCGCGCTGTCGAGCTCGTCCTCGCGCACGCGCAGCTGCTCGTTCGCCGTCTGCAGCTCCTCGTTGGTCGAGCGCAGCTCCTCGTTGATGGTCTCCATCTCTTCGTTGGCGGCCTGCAGCTCCTCGTTGGTCGTCTCGAGCTCTTCGTTCGAGGATTGCAGCTCCTCGTTCGTGGTCTCGAGCTCCTCGTTGGCGGACTGCAGCTCCTCGTACGCGGTCTCGAGGTTCTCGCTGAACTGCTGCAGGTTCTCCTGCAGACGGTGGTGACGCGTCACGTCGTCGAACGTGATGGTGGTGCCGATCGACTGCGCGCCCTCGAACAGCGGTGCGAGCGTGACCTCGAAGAACTGCACGTCGCCGCTCGGTAGGCTGCGGCTCACCTCCGTGGACGCGGGTCCACGCTGCTCGCGGGCGGCGTCGAGCATCGTGCGCAGATCGGCTGGGCGGTACGAGATCTCGAGGTCCTGCAAGCGCTTGCCGATCTCGGGCGTACCGAGCAAGAAGAGCGTGGCCGCGCGCGTGTTGAAGAGCGCGAGCCGATCGTCGGCATCGAGCACGACCTGCGCGACGGGGCCCGCGTCCATCACCGCATCGCGCAGCCGCTGCAGAGGACGATCGGACGAGCGATTCATCGGGGCCTCCTCGGGGTCGGCGTGGTGCGTCGGGGGCAAGGGCACACCGGCGACCTTGACGAAGACGCGGTGCTTGAGCTGCAGCGGGGTGAAGTAGCGCGAGTGCGACAACAGCATCTCGGCGCGTCCCAGGAAGAGGAAGCCGCGCTCACCGAGCGCGAAGTGCAGGCGGGCGAGCACGCGCGCCTGGGCCGCGATGGTGAAGTACATGAGCGTGTTGCGACACAGCAGCAGATCGAGCTTGGAGATCGGCGGGTCTTCGGTCAGATCGTGGCGACCGAAGATGACCGTGCGCCGCAACGTGCCGTCGAAGGTCGCGGTGTTGCCTTCGAGCGAGAAGTAGCGCGCACGCAGATCGGGGGGCACCGCCGCGATCTGCTCGACGCTGTAGCGCGCGCGGCGGGCCTGGCTGAGCGCGTCGTCGTCCCAGTCGGTGGCGTACACCTTCACGCGCTTGCAGTAGTCTTCGACGCCCATCGCTTCGGCGAGCAGCATCGCGATCGTGTAGGGCTCCTCGCCCGAGGCGCAGCCGGCCGACCACACGCGCAGCTGCGGGCGCGTGGCCGACTCGCGTACGAGTCGCGGCACCACCTCCTCGCGCAGGTACTGCCACGCTTCCGGGTCGCGGAAGAAGCCGGTGACGTTGATGAGGATCGTGTTGAAGAGCACCCCGTACTCTTCGGGCGTCCCGTCGAGGTAGTGCCCGTACGCGGGAAAATCGGGGATCGACAGCGCCTGCATGCGCCGACGGATGCGGCGCGCGAGGCTGGTGCGCTTGTAGCCGCCGAAGTCGAAGCCGCGCGCGACCCTCAGCTGTTCGAGCAGGTCCTCGAGCGCAACCATGTCTTCGGCGGTGATCATCGCAGCGGATCGCAGGCATACCAGATCCGCGACCACCGTTCAGCCGCGGTCGGAAGTGTCGAGAGCCGACATCGCGTGCAGTAGCTCGCGCAAGGTTCGGGCCGCGTCGAGCAGCTCGGCCTGCCGCGTCATGAGCTGCGCGCCGGTCAGCGTGCGCGCGGCCAGCCGGTCCTGCTCGGCCATCGTCGCCAACAGATGGGCGCGTTCCTCGAGCGTACGCACGGCGATCTGCAGCGCCTGGACAGCGCCCTCGGTCTTGGCGGCGAGCAACACCTCTTCCGCGTAGGCATGTCCGATCTGACAGCGATAGCGAACCGGCTCACCGTCGAGCCGCCACAGCGGGCCGCCGCAATCGGGGCAGGTCAGCGCGGCGCGTCGACCGATGCGATCGTTGGTCTCGACGCTCGCACCCGTGCGCAGGCCGGGCGCGGCCTCGAGCTGCAGCTCGATCGGCGTCGGCACGACCGCGGCGCGCTGGCCCACCGCAGCCGCGATGTGCCTGGCGATCTCTGCGAGCGGGAGCACGAGGTCGGGCGAGTCCGCGTCGATCGCATTGCGCGGCATGTCGGGGAACGCGGCGTCAGCGGGCTCCTGCACGATCGCGAGCCCACCGCAGCGCTTGATCGCGGCCAAGCCCGCGCTGCCGTCGCTCAAGCTGCCGGTGAGCACTGCACCGATCACTCGGGCGCCGAGGCAAACGGCGGCCGAGCGGAAGAGCGCGTCGATCGCTGGACGCACGCGATTCTGCGTGGGGCCGCCGTCGAGCACCACGTGATCCGCGGTGAGCATCAGGTGGCGATCCGGCGGTGCGACCAGCACGGTGCCGGCGACGATCGGCTCACCGTCGGTCGCCGTGCGCACCGGCAGCTTCGTTGCGCGCGCGAGCACCTTCGCGAGCACCGGCGGTGCGCCGGGCGAAACGTGCAGCACGACGAACACCGCGGCGCGTAGATCGACAGGCAAGCTGCCGAGCAGCCGCGTCAGTGCTTCGACGCCACCGCCGGAGGCTCCGAGCACCACGATGTCGCGCTCGACGTGGGTTCGCATGGACACGATCTAACAACCCCAGCTGCGCGCGCCCTCGATGGGGTCCATCACGATCACTGCGCCGGCGCCCTGGCCCGGAAGCGGAGCGATGAACACGTGGCAACGCAGCGCACGACCGTGGCGATCGCAGGCGGCCAGCTCGAGCGCGGCGCGCGTCCGCGTGCGCAGCACCTCGCGCACGCCGTGATGGAGCGCGTCGAGCGGCGCGTCGATCGCGAGCTCCTGCAGCTCGCGACCGTGTGCCTCGGCGGCCGGCAATCCCCACAGCGTCTGCGCGCCGCGATTCCACACGCGCACGCAGCCCTCGCGATCGACGATCGCGACCGCGCTGCCGAGCGAGTCGACCGTCGCGGCGAGCCATGCGTTGAGGCTCGTCAGCTCGGCGCGATCGTGACGCAGGCGCGCGTTGTCGGCGCGCAGGTCGAGGTCGCTGCGCGTGGGCGCGGCGACGCGAGGCGGCGACACGGCCTCGTCGGCCCGCGCGGGGCCGGCGGGCGTGACCTTGCTGAACACGCCGTGTCCGACGTCGTGTGCGGCGAAGCGATCCGATTCGCCGAGCAGGAGCTCCGAGCGGCCGAGGAAGAGGAAGCCGGTCGCGGCCAGCGAGCGATGCAGCCGCGTCAACACGTCGGTCTGCGTCGCCGCGCGGAAGTACATGAGCGTGTTGCGGAAGACCAGGAGATCGATGCGCGGGAGCGGCGGATCGACGAGCACGTCATGGCGTGCGAACACCACCGCGCGGCGCAGGGCTCCGTCGATCACCTGCGCGTGCGCGGGTCCGTGGAACCAGCGCTCGCGCAGTGCATGCGGCACGCGGGCCAGAGACGCGTCGTCGTATCGACCACGCCGCGCGGTGACCAGCGCGTCGTCGTCACGATCGGTCGCGTAGATCTTCACGCGGTCGGCGAACGCTGCGGGCCCCATCGCCTCGGCGAGCAGCATCGCGATCGAGTAGGGCTCCTGGCCGGCGGCGCAGCCGATCGACCACACCCGCAGCTGCGGACGCTCGCGGGAGTCGTGCATCACCTGCGGGAGCGTGCCGGTGCGCAGTGCATCCCACGCCAGCGGATCGCGGAAGAACTCGGTGACGTTCACGAGCAGGGCGGAGAAGAGCAGCGCGTACTCGGCCGGATGCGCGTCGAGATAGCTGCCGTACGCGCCGTAGTCGATGGTCTGGGTCGCGCGCATGCGGCGATCGACGCCGCGCCCGACGCTCGCGCGCTTGTAGTGGGTGAAGTCGTAGCCACCCGCGCGCTTCATCTGTGCGAGCAAGTCCTCGAACGCTTGATTGTGCGGCTCCGGCATCGTCTCCACTGGGTCGTCAGCGTACGCCGTTGCATTGCGCATGCCGGCGCGCACCAGTGAACGTGGTTCGCGACACACGACCGGGATATGGCGACGAGCGCCGCGCGGGGTCGTGCCCAACGCATGATTGGTCGGCGATCGCTGCCTTGCGGAATCGAAGCACGCCCGCACCTTGGGCGCGCCTCGGGCACGGAGAACGAAGAGATGCATCGCTACGACCGCAACGAATCCCAATCCCAACGCCGCCAGTACGACGATCGCGACGAGCGCTCGCGCAGCAGAGACGACGAGCGAAGCGCACGCGAGCGCGACGATCAGTATCGTTGGGCCACGGATCGCGACAACTTCGGTGGCGGTGACGGGCGCCGCGATCGCGAGCGCGACGGGGAGCAAGACATGCAGAGCCGCGGTTGGGGCCGCGACGACTATGGTTTTCGCGGGCCGCGCTTCGAGGAGCGCGACGACTTCCGCGATCCCGAGATGCGGCAGCGTCGTGATCGCTGGGACGCGTCGGGCGGGTACTCCGACGATCGCGGACGCTACGGGCAGCAGGGCCGCAGCGAGCGCTCCGATGCGGGCGGAGGCCGCGGCATGGGCAGCAACGGCGGCGAGTACGGACGCGGCATGGGCAGCTACGGCAGCGAGTACGGTCGCGGTCGCGACGGCGCGATGCCGGGACGCGGCGCGGGTGGCAGCTACGGCAGCGGCCCGATGCCGAACGAAGGCGAGCTGCGTGCGAGCCATCGCGGCAAGGGCCCGAAGAACTTCACGCGCAGCGACGAGCGCATCCGTGAAGACGTGTGCGAGCGGCTCGAGCACTCCCACGACGTCGATGCCAGCAACATCGAAGTGCGGGTGGCCAACGGCGAGGTCACGCTCGAGGGCACGGTCGACGATCGTCGAGCGAAGCGCGAGGCCGAGGACGTCGCCTGCGAGGCGCGCGGCGTGAAGGACGTGCACAACCTGCTGAAGGTCGGTGGCAAGGACTCCACCAGCACCGGCACGAGCGCGAGCCAGTCGAGCAACGGCAGCCGCACCGGCGCGACGCGATCGACCGAAGCCGGCCGCTCGTGATCACGGGCACCGACCGCAACGCGTGCGTGCGCGTTGCGGCGCGGTGCCAGGCGTACATGCTCGGGCCGTGGAACACGCACGCAAGGTTCGGTTCGCGGTCGTCGGGCTCGGTCACATCGCGCAGGTCGCCGTGCTGCCCGGCTTCGCGCACGCCGACGATGCGGAGCTCGTCGCGTTCTTCAGCGACGATCCGACCAAGCGCGCAGAGCTCGGCAAGAAGTACGACGTAGAAGGACTGCACGGGTACGAGTCGTACGACGAGGTGCTGGACCGCGGCGAGATCGATGCGGTCTACATCGCGTTGCCCAACCATCTGCACGCCGACTACACCATCCGTGCGGCCCAGCGCGGCGTGCACGTGCTCGTCGAGAAGCCGATGGCGATCGACGAGCGCGAGTGCTTCGCGATGATCGCCGCGGCCGAGCGCCACGGCGTGAAGCTGATGGTCGCGTATCGCCTGCACTTCGATCCCGCGAACCTCGACGCGATCGCGCAGGTACAAAAAGGCCGACTCGGGCGCCCGCGCTGCTTCGTGTCGACGTTCACGCAGAACGTCGTGGCCGGCAACGTGCGCCTCTTGCCGGTCGCGCAGGGCGGCGGCCCCGTCTACGACATGGGCATCTACTGCATCAACGCGGCGCGCTACCTCTTCCGCGCGGAGCCGACGCGCGTCACCGCGTTCGCGTGCGAGCGCGACGACGAACGTTTCCGCGACGCGCCCGAGATGGTGGGCGCGCTGCTCGAGTTCCCCGACGATCGGCTCGCCCACTTCACGTGCAGCTTCGGTGGCGCCGACGCCTCGCGCTACGAGGTCATCGGCGATCGCGGACGGCTGGTGATGGAACCGGCCTACGAGTACGCCGAGGGGCTGCGCTACACGATCGAGGTCGAGGGCGACAAGACGGCGGTCGAGCGCTTCGCGAAGCACGATCAGTTCGGGGCCGAGCTGCAGTACTTCAGCGAGTGCGTGCGCGAGAACCGTCCGATCGAGCCCGATGGTCACGAAGGGCTGGCCGACGTCCGCATCATCCGCGCGATCCACGAGTCGGCGAAGACGGGGGCGGCGGTCGCACTCCCGCGCAGCGAGAAGCGCGACTGGCCCAGCGAGACGCAGGCGTACGCGCTGCCGGGCGTGCGCAAGCCGAAGACCGTGCACTCGCAGAGCCCCAGCGGGGATTGATCATCGTTCGAGCTTGTCGTCCGTGCGGCAGCGTGGATGATGGGGGTGGAGATCGGCGCTGGTGGACACGCAAGGTCGCGACCTCTCGAGCCGTGTGCAAGAACGCCGCGCTGCTGCGCGAAAGCTGTGCGCGGGCGCGCGGGCGCGACTCGCCAGTGCACGTCGTCAGCTCATGCATGCGCAAGACCGACTCGCAGCGCACGCGGAATTCTGTCGGCGCCTCGATCACGCTCGCGGCCCCTGCCCGCAGATCGTCGAGCTGCCCACCTGGCGCGGGGCTTCGCGAGCCACTGCGGAAGTCGATGGGACTCCCGCTGGGGTCATCGATTTCACGCGCTACACCCAGAGTCGTGCGGCCGAGCGCACGCGCACGAGCGCACCGTCGCCGATGCTACGCGAGATCCTCTGGGACTTCGGGGAGCAGCGGGCGCGGCCGTTCGTCGAGCGCGCGGTCGCGATGTTGAGCGACAGCGAAGACCCCGAGCTGCGCGCCGAAGCGGACGCGATGCGCGAGTGGCTCGCGCGACGCTCGAGCTGATCGCGAGCACCGCCGCGCCCGCGTGGCCTCGGCATTGCAACGCTCTGCCGCATGGCGAAGCGAAGCGGTCGTGTCCGCGCCGCGCTGTCGGTACTGAGGGAGACGGCGGGAAATTGGAGCGCCGACAACGCGTCGCGGCTCGCCGCTTCGCTCGCCTATTACTCCGCGATCTCGATCGCGCCGCTGTTGTTGGTCATCATCGCGATCGCCGGCTTCGTGTTCGGTGAGGACGCAGCCCGCGGCGCGGTGATGGATCAGCTCGGTGGGTTCATCGGCTGGGAGAGCGCACAGACCGTCGAGTCGATGGTCGACAGCGCGAACAAGCCGCGCACCGGCGTGCTCGCGACGATCGTCGGCGTCGTGATCCTGCTCTTCGGCGCCTCGGGCGTGTTCGGCGAGCTGCAGTCGGCGATGAACCTCATCTGGAACGTCGAGCCCAAGCCCGGTCGCGGCGTGTGGACGTTCTTGCGCCACCGCTTCCTGTCGCTCTCGATGGTGCTCGGCGTCGCGTTCCTGTTGATCGTCTCGCTGGTGGTGAATGCCGGCTTGACCGCGCTCGGTGGTCTGCTCGCGGGCTACCTGCCCGGCGCACCGTTCGTGTGGGGCCTGCTCGGTCAGGCGATCTCGTTCGTCGTCGTCGCGCTGCTCTTCGCGATGATCTTCAAGGTGCTGCCCGATGCGAAGGTCCGCTTCCGCGACGTGTGGCTGGGCGCGTTCATGACCGCGGCGCTCTTCCAGCTCGGCAAGTTCCTGGTCGGGCTCTACATCGCGAAGGCCGACGTCGCGTCGAGCTACGGTGCGGCGGGCTCGGTGATCGTGATGCTGCTGTGGATCTACTACTCGGCGCACATCTTCTTCTTCGGCGCCGAGCTCACGCAGGCGGTGGCCGCCGCCCGCGGTGAGCCGATCCAGCCGACGGAAGGTGCGATGCGCATCGATCCCGGCGGCGCGACGCGGAACCCGAGCGATCGGCTCACGCCTCGCGCGACCGCGTGAGCCGCAGCGCGAGCGCTCCGCCGCCGAAGACGATCGCGTCCTCGGCGAGCCCGAGCACGAAGGCCGGCGCGCGTCGTCGCAACGCGCGGCGCAGCTGGAAGAGCCCATACGTGCTGGCCACCGCACTCGCGCCGCCGACGAGCGCGGCGATCGGCTTCGGCCGGCGATACGCGTCGGCGTGCGCCGCGGAGCAGAGCGCGCCGCTGGCCGCTCGCACGACGACACCGATCGGTGCGGTGCGGTCCCCGGTGATCGGCAGCTTGTCGATCACGAGCTCGATCGCAGTCGCCGCGCCCAGGACGACGCGAAACGCAGCCGAGCTCGCCACGCTCGCGAGCTCGGCCCCCGGCGGCAGCGGCCGAGCCGCGAGCGCGACCTGCAACAGACTCGGCGCGGCGGTGGTGCGCGCACCTGCTGCGAGTCCCAGCACGATCCAAGACGCGACGCTACCGAGCGCGGACATGCTCGAAGCTAGCAAGCGGATGCGCGTGGGCAATGAGCGCGCCGAGGTGGCGCGCCGCGCATCCGGGCGCATGCTGGCGACGTGGCGCCGCGTGTCGTGAAGGGACAGCCCGATCCGCGGATCGATGCGGTCGAGCACCGCCGACGCTTGCGACAGCTCTTCGACGACCCCGCGTTCGCGCCGTTGTCCGCGGAGATCGATGCGATCGCCGACGTCGCGTACGAAGCGTACGCCGCGGGGCGCAAGGCTCCGCGCACGCGCGCGGCGGGGCCGGGCTGGGCCGATCCGAGCTACGAGCTCTCGCTCGACTGGCTCGCGCACAAGGCCGCGATCGACGAGGCCCGCGCGCGCCATGACGATCCCGATGCGCCATCGCGTGTGCTGCTCGTGTGCGCATCGCCGCGCAGCGATCACACCTGTCCCGGCGAGATGTCGAAGAGCTATCGCTTGCTCGCGCACGTGCAGCAGGTGCTCGCGAAGGACACGGAGCTCGAGCTCGACGTGCTCGACCTCGCGCGGCTCGCTTCGGAGTACGGCCGCACGATCCATCCCTGCAAGGGCTGCGTGTCGACGGCGATGCCGCTGTGTCACTGGCCGTGCTCGTGCTATCCGAACCACGCGCTGGGACAGGTGCACGACTGGATGGGCGAGATCTATCCGCGCTGGGTGCGTGCCCACGGCGTGATGATCGTGACGCCGGTGCACTGGTTCCAGGTACCGAGCACGCTCAAGCTGATGATGGATCGCTTGGTGTGCGCCGACGGTGGCAACGCCGATCCCACGCGCACACGCGGCAAGGATCCCGCGAAGGCGAAGCAGGTCGAGCTCGCGGGCTGGGACTATCCCAAGCACCTCGCCGGCCGTGCGTTCGCGGTGGTCGTGCACGGCGACGCGGAAGGTGTCGGTGCCGTGCGCGACGCGCTGCGATCGTGGCTCACTACGCTCGGCTTGGTGCAGGCCAGCGAGCAAGCACTGCTCGGGCGCTACGTCGGGTACTACGAGCCATACGCCAACAGTCACGACGATCTCGATCGCGATCAGGCGTTGCTCGACGAGGTCGGCAACGCAGCACATGCGTTGGCCAGCGCGGTGCGATTCCTACGCAACGGCGTCGCGCCGGCCGTCGAGCCGCGCGCCGAGCCGCGTCCGAAGTGATGCGCGACCTGCGTGGGCGCGCGGCCGATGCGATGATCGACGCGGGACGATCGCCGACCACCGCGACGACGAACGCCGATCACCATCGCTTTCGTGCCGTCATCGCGTCCGCAGCGTAGATTTCTGGGCTCGGAGACGGTCCTACGGACCGGACTCTTCCGCATGCGGTGCACGACGATGGTGGACGAGACGCTTCCGCCGCCCCCCGATCCCGCGGTCGCTCAAGAGCGGGCGCTGCGGTCGGAGGCGGAGACGCTCAACGAAGTCGCGCTGGGGCTCGTGTCGGAGCTCGACCTCGACGCGCTCATGCAGAAGGTCACCGACGCCGGCGCGCGCTTGACCGGAGCGCGCTACGGATTCTTCTTCCACGATGCGCTCGACGATCGCGGTGACGGCTATCTGCTCTTCGCGCTGTCCGGCATTCCCCGCGATGCGTTCGCCGCCGCCGGCTTGCCGCGTGCGCCCGAGCTGCGCGCACGGAGGCTGCGGCGCGACGAGGTCGTGCGCATCGACGACGTGCTCGCCGATCCGCGCTACGCGAGCAGCGTGCCGCGCTTCGAGCTGCCGCCGGGACATCCCTCCGTGCGCAGCTACCTCGCGGTGCCGGTCGTCGATCGCACCGGCGAGGTGTTGGGCGGCCTGCTCTTCGGTCACCCCGATCGCGGCATGTTCCTCGAGCGCCACGAACGACTCGCGCTTGGGCTCGCGGCCCAGGCCGCGATCGCGACCGACAACGCGCGCCTCTATCGCGGCATGCGACGCGAGCTCGACGCACGCGCACGTGTCGAGGCCGCGCTGCGCGTGAGCGAGCAGCGCTACCGCGAGCTCTTGCAGGCGCTGCCCGTCGCCGTCTCCAGCACCG
>DASZPU010000871.1:0-23581 GCA_035550195.1 Nannocystaceae bacterium | reverse complement strand
CGATCGAAGCTGATGTGCGCGCTCCAGATCGCGGCCGCGAGCAGTGCGAGCGGCGCGGCCGCGAGCACGCCGATGCCCGCGAGCAGTGCGGCACCGACGTAGCTGTGCCCGATGTTGTAGACGACCGCACCGACGCGCGCTCCGGCGAGATAGCCGAGCAGCGAGAGATCGGGCACGAGGAACAGCGCGGCGAACCATCCCCAGCTCCCGCCCAGTGCGCCGTACGCAGCGAGCGATCCGGCCATCAGCGCGAGCGCCTCCACGCGCAGTAGCGTGCGCACGTTGCCCTTCGTTGCGCCGTCGTCGGAGAGGGAGATCGGGTTCGCCGTCGTCATGGGAGCAACGTAGCGCCGCGCACCGCTGGGCGGTATTGTTCAAATACGTCCATCCGCTCATACTTTTTTGATGAGCGCGTCCGAGCCGTCGTGGGCCCTGTTCGAAGCATTCGTCGCGGTCATGACGACCGGGAGCCTGTCCGCAGCAGCGCGGGCGATGCGGGTCGCGCAGCCGACCGTACGTCGGCAGATCGAGCAGCTCGAGGAAGAGCTCGGCGTCGTGCTGTTCACGCGCGCGACCAACGGCCTCGTGCCCACCGAGCTCGCGCGCACCACCATGCCGTACGCCGAGTCGATCGCCGCGGGTGCGCGCGCATTCGTGCGCGCGCTGTCGGCCCCCGCGTCCGCCGAGCGCGGCACCGTGCGCATCACCTGCAGTGACATCGTCGGCGCCGAAGTGTTGCCGCCGATGCTGGTCGCGCTGCACGAGAGCCATCCCGACATCCAGATCGAGCTCGCGCTCACCAACCGCAACGAGGACCTGCTCCGCCGCGATGCCGACATCGCGATCCGCATGGTCGAGCCGACGCAGCAGGGCCTCGTGCGTCGTCGCGCCACGCGGATCGAGCTCGGGCTCTTCGCGACCCGCGAGTATCTCGAACGCCACACGCCCCCGCGCCGACTCGCCGATCTCTCCGAGCACGTCCTGATCGGCCCCGACCGCGAGCGTGCGGTGTTCGAGATCCTCGGGAAGCTCGGGCTACCGAGCACGCCGCGTCACTACCTGCTGCGCTGCGATGCCGACCTCGCGAAGGTCGCCGCGGTGCGGGCCGGTCTCGGCGTCGGCATCTGCCAGGTTCCGCTCAGTCGCACGCCGGTCGCACTCGTGCGGGTGTTGCCGTCCTTCCTCGTGCACCTCGACGCCTGGGTCACGATGCACGAAGACCTACGCGACGTCCGACGGATCCGCGTGGTCTTCGATCATCTCGTCACGGCGCTCGAGCGCTACGGCGCGGATGCTAGTCCGGCGCGGCGCAGATCTGTACGGCTTGATCGGAGTAGTTGAAGGTCTCGGAATCGCCGTCGCTCGAGTTGCAGTAGCCGACGTAGAGATAGACGAGCTCGCCGATCGATCCGTCCGCGGCGTCGAAGAGGATCGAGCCCCACGCCCAGCCCACTCCGTAGCACGCACCCGCGCCACCGAGGTTCTCGTACTGCGGAGGATCGTCGCGGATGTCGGCGACCACCGCGTCGGCGGGTACCGCCGCCATCGCAGCGTTCTTGCTGAACGTGCGCCCGGCTTCGAGGTTCGCGTCGGTGAGGCCGCCGTTCTCGGCATCGACGAGCTCGTCGCCGGTGTTGAGCGCGGCATAGGCCATCATCGCCTCGTCGATGCCGGGGACGAACCCCTGCATCTGCGCGAGATTGTGCGGCATCGCCTCGGGCGGATACGCGGCGATGAACGCGTCGAGCAACGCGTGCGGCGGCAGCTCGCCCGGACCCACGCAGCAGATGTCGTCGTCGGCACAGCCATCGGTGTCGCCGGGGCCGATGTCGAGCTTCGGCGCCATCGGTCCGTCGTCGCTCGACTCCGCCGCGGTGCTCGACGACGACTCTTCGAGCGCGCCGCTCGTGGTGGTCGTGCCGTCGCCGCTCGACGAGCTCGAGCTGCTGCTCGTCTCGCCGCCGCCGATCCCGGTTGCAGCCGAGGTCACGCCGGTGCCCTGCTCGGGCGCCTCCGAGTGGCACGCGCCAAAGAGCAGCACGAAGGTGAGCGCGCCGATGCGGCGCGGTGGCCTGCGGTCGAATGTCATGGGTCCCCTCCGCCCAGCGAATTGGCGGAGGCGTCGCCACGGATCACGCGAGCGCGAAAAAACCCGCTGCGGCCACGAATTCAGCGTCCGGCGGCGAAAACGACGAGCCCGGTGGTCTCGTTGTACGCGATGCCGCCGATGCGATCGATGGCCGGCGCACCGCCGAGCGCGAACGGACCGTACGCGGCATACGCGACCGGCGGGAAGAAATCGAAACAGTAGCCGGCGTCTTCGACGTAGACCTCCGCGTCGGTCACGATCGCGATGTGCGGCCCGACCGGGCCGCTGCCGTTCATGCAGATCTCCGAGACGTCGTTCGTGCACCAACCATCGTCGTTGGTGAGATCGAGCCACAGCTCGCGCACCGTGCTCGCGTCGGGCGCCGCCGGGCCGTTCCACTCCTCGCCGAACACCGTGCTGAGATCGAAGGTGAACGTGTCGGTGCCCGCGTCGTAGTTGTACAAGAACGCGACGTCCGTGCCGGTGATCGTGATGCTCTCGGGCGTGCCCGGGACCGAGTAGGCGGCGAACACCGCGATGTTCAGCTCGGGGAAGCGATCGGCGATCGTCGTCTTCGAGACCCACGTGCGCTGATCGAGATCGACGCGCACGAGCTCGTCCGCGGTGATCAAGAACGCATCGTGCGACGCTTCGATGTCGAACGCGGCGAGCACGGGTCCGCTCGGGGCGAGCGCGGCGGGCCCACCGATCGTCACCGCTTCCCACGACGAAGCACCGCGCGGCAGGAACCAGGCGTCGCACGCCGATTCGTCGTCCGCGCAGCTCGTCGGCGGCGCAGTGGTGGTGCCTTCGTCGCTCGAGCCGTCGATGCTCGTGGTCGCGTCGACGCTCGTCGTCGCGGCGCCCTCGCTGTCCGCGCCCGTCGTCGTGGTCGCGGAGCCACCGGTCGAGCTCGTGTCGCCGGTGGCGGTGCCCGTGCCGTCGCCGATGCTCAGGCTGGTCGCGCCGGTGTCACGCGAGCTCCCGGCCGCACACGCGATGGCGAAGCAACCCGAGAGCACGAGTGAACGACGCACGTGCCCACTCTATCACGTCGCCGGGAACGCTCGCACGTGCGCGCTACCTGCCGCAGCGTCGGCCCGATAGCACCGCGTCGTTGTAGTAGTTCATCGCGTCGACGGCGTTGCCGTTGGCGAGGATCCGTTGCTGGCGCGAGCCCAGCGACAGCGACACACCGAGCACTCCCGCGCCGAGGCTCGAGCCGATGATCGCCCCCGCCGTCGAAGGATCGCGGCGGATGAACGGGATCCCGGCGAACGCAGCGAGCGATGCGACGCCGAGGATGCCCCCGGCGATCGCGAGCGCGCGGGCGCGACGGCCATGACGGCGGGCCGCGCGTGCGTGATCACGAGCCCGCGCGTCGCAGTCGATGCGCTCCGTGATGCCGGCCCAGGTCGGCTCGCGCGCGATCGTCTGCTCGCCCGACACCAGGCGCAGTCCGCCGTCTTGCCCGAGCACGAGCTCGTCGGGCGCGACGTGCATCGCGGGGTAGAACGTCTCGGCGCAGCCGCACGAGAGCGCGAGCACCACGATCGCGACGCGTTTCACGGGGCCTCCTGGCAGCGCTCCGGATCGCGCAGGTCGTCGTTGAACTGGTTGATCGCGTCGATCGTGAGCGCGTTCTTCCGCGTCTCGCCGACCGGTGCGATCGCGAGCGCGACCGCAGCGCTCGCGATCGCCGTCGCTGCCACCACCGCACCCACGGCGCCGACCACCGCGTTGCCGTCGTCGTCGTCTTCGTCGCGCTCGCGCACCGGCAGACCCGGCGAGGCGAACGCATTCCACAGCGGCGGCGAACGATCGAGGAAGGTGGGCTCGGCGACCCACGGCGCAGGCGTGGCCTCCCACTCGCCTTCGCACGCCGGAATCTCGCGCGCGCCGACCGGCACGATCGCGCGCCCAATCCACACCGGACGCACGCGCGCGCCATCGGGCGGCACGTACTGCGACGTGTACCCGCACCCGACCAACATCACGAGCAACCACCGACCCATCGCCTTCGGTATACGAGCGTCACGCGAGCGCGGCAGTGTTCCGCCGCACTGAGGCGGTGTGCTGCAAATGCAACACCGGCGGTGTTTCGCTATGCGCCGCGTCGCAACGACTCGTCGTCCCAGGCGGCGTCGCGCTGCTCGTAGACCTGCGGGTCTTCTTCGCGCATGAGCCGTTCGGCTTCCTGCATGCCGAGGCGCACGCGGGCGAAGCGGACGTCTTCGTCCTGATCCCAGATCTTCATCAGCTCGGCGAGCTCGCGCTCCTCGTGCGCGCGCCAACGCTGCGCGAGCCGGTGGGCCGTGTGTGCGCGATAGCCCAGCACGCGCAGCCCATCGATGGCGGCCTCGAAGGCCGACGCGAAGGTCTCGCGGTGGATGAGCGTGACGCCGACGCGACGCAGCTCGATGTAGTGCGGGCGATCGAAGGCGCGCGCCACGATCGTGAGCTTCGGGTACGTGCGACGCACCACCTCCGCGACCGCGACCGCACGCTCGGCATCGTCGATCGCGAGCACGAACAGATCGGCGCGCGCACAGCCGGCGGCCTCGAGCAAGTCGAGCCGCGACGCGTCCCCGTAGTGCACCTTGATGCCGAGCCGACCGAGCACGTCGACCATCTCGGGATCGAGGTCGAGCACGGTCATCTTGATGCCGTTGGCGCGGAGGATGCGGCCGACGATCTGCCCGAAGCGGCCGTAGCCCGCGATGACGACGTTGCCTTCGCTGTGCGCGATGGTGTCCTGCGGGCGGGCGTCGGCGGGCTCGGCGAGCGCGGGCAGGATCCAGCGCTCGAGCGCGATGAAGAACAGCGGCGTCATCGCCATCGAGATCGCGATCGCAGCGACGAGACGGCTGCCGAGCGCGGTGTCGAAGACGTGGTTCTGCTCGCCGAACGACACCAGCACGAACGCGAACTCGCCGATCTGCGGCAGCGCGAACGCGAGCAGCCAACGTGCACGGCGATCGAGCCGTGCGCCGCGACCGAGCGCGTAGAGCACGATGCCCTTCACGGTCATCGTGGCGGCGACGATGCCGAGGATGGTCGCGGGCTCGCTCGCGAGCAGGCCGAAGTCGATCTGCGCGCCGATCGAGATGAAGAAGAGCCCGAGCAAGAGCCCCTTGAACGGCTCGATGTCCGACTCGAGCTCGTGGCGGTACTCGCTGTCGGCCAGCACGACGCCGGCCATGAACGTGCCGAGCGCGGCCGAGAGCCCGACCAGCTCCATCAGCGCGGCGATGCCGACGACGATGAACAGCGCGAACGCGATGAACGACTCGCGCAGCCGCGTGCTCGCGAGGAACTGGAACACCGGGCGCACGAGATAGCGACCCGCGAGCACGATCACGCCGACCGCACCGAACGAGACCAGCGCGGACTGCCACGCCGGCCGCGTCTGCTCGACGGTGCCACCACCGTCGCCGAGCAAGGGGAACAGCGCGAGGATCGGGATCACCGCGATGTCCTGGAAGAGCAGGATCGAGAAGCTCGCTTGACCGCCCGGTGTCTTGAGCAGGCTGCGCTCACCGAGCGACGCCAGCACGATCGCCGTCGACGACATCGCGAGCAAGAAGCCCACGCCGACGGCCGCGCGTGGGGGCACGCCGACCAGGATCGCGAGCCCCGCGACCGCGGCCGCGCAGCCGATCACCTGCAATCCGCCGAGCCCGAGGATCGGACGTCGAAGCTCCCAGAGCAGCGCGGGCCGCAGCTCGAGGCCGACGAGGAACATCATCATCACCACGCCGAACTCGGCGAAGTGCATCACGTCGTGGCCCTCGGTGCCGACGAGACCGAGCACCCACGGACCGATCATCGCGCCGGCGAACAGATAGCCGAGCACTGCGCCGAGCCCGAGTCGCTTCGCGATCGGTACGAAGATCACCGAGACGCAGAGATAGACGACGGCTTGGGTGAGGAGATCGTCGCTCACGTCGCCTCCACCAGTGCGAGCGCAGCATCGGGGTCGAGCTGATCGGCCGCGGCCGCGCGTGCGAGATCGAAGTGATCGTCGCGCAGCGCTTCGACGATCCTGCGATAGCAACGCTGCAGCTCGGGGATGCCGAGCTCCGCTTCGGGTCGCAGCGCGCCGTGGGCCACGAACGGCGCGAGCCAACGCATGCCGCACAGGTTCGCAGTCTGCTCCCACGGCGCGAGCAGCTGCCGCACCGTGAAGCGGTTGTAGCCCTCGGCTCGATACGCGCTCGCGGGCCCGCCCGTGGTGAGCGCGTTGAAGGTGATCTTGCCGCGCAACATCGTGCCGTCGCCGTAGGCCCAGCCGTGCTCGAGCACCATGTCCTGCCACTGCTTGAGGATCGCCGGCGTCGAGTACCAGTAGAACGGATGCTGGAAGACGATGACGTCGTGCTCGACCAGCAGGGCCTGCTCGCGACGCACGTCGATCCACATGGTCGGATACTCCTCGTAGAGATCGTTCACGGTGATGCCGGGCAGACCGCGCACCGCTTCGAGCAGCGGTCGGCCCACGCGCGAGCGCTCGACCACCGGGTGGGCGAACTGGATCAGCACGCGCCGCGCCGACATGCGCCGGAGGATACGCGATTCAGGCGTCCGCTTCGCGGTGCGTGATCGATCGTCGCAGGGCCGCGAGCGGCGCACGCTCGTCGAACGTGACGTGGCCCTCGTCGTCGCGCACGACGCCGAGATCGGCGAACAGCGCATCGAGATCGACATCACCGGGCGCGAGCGCCAGCTCGGCGTAGACATCGGTGATGGCAGTGCTGCCGGTGGCCTTCTCCGCTTCGGCGAGCACCTGCTTCGTCGACCAGTCGACCCGGCCGGTCGCGCCGATCGACGCGAGGTGACGCATCACGTCGCGCAGCGACTTCGTGTGCTCGGTGGCCTGGCGCAGCCGGAGATCCGCGACGAGCCAGAACACCGCGCCGCCCCAGTACGTGCGACCCCACGTGTGCGTGCGATCGAGCCCGCGATCACCGGGGCGCGGGCGACCGTAGGGCATGCTCGCGGTCCAGCGCTCCCACACGCGCTCGTGCGTGATGTTGCCGGCCCGCGCACGCACGATCGGTTCGAGGTACGTCGACAGACCTTCCTGCATCCACCGATGGCGCGAGCTCAGATCGGGGAAGCACGCGTGCAGCATCTCGTGCACCATCGTCCAGTCGGTGTCGAGCGAGCGCTCCGAGGTGCGACGCCCACAACGGATGTCGATCCATCGCCCGTCGCGGTGACTGCCGAAGCCGACGGTGCCACCACCCGACGCGAGGATGGTGAGCTCGAGCGATGGCACCGGCAGATCGCCACCGAAGTAGTCGGCGATCCATTGCGCGCTCCGTCGCGCCCACGCTTCGAAGCTCGCGAACGGCAACGATGGATCGCCGTCGACGACGAGCTCGATCGTCGCACCGGCGACCGCGATCGCTGCGCTGCGACGATCGGCGGTGGGCTCGGGATCGTGCGCGCGCACGCGCGCATCGGCGTGTTGCGTGCTGCCGGTCGGCGCGCACGCGACCAACGCGGCCCCGGTCACGGTGAGCACGAAGCCGCGCCGCGTCACTGCAGATCCGATCGGCGGCATCCCGTCCCAGGTTACTGCACCGCGCGAAAACGGCATTTCTGGGGCAGATCGGCGCCCCCGGCTCGCGCGTTCCAAGGCCCATGCGCACCCTGCACCTGCCCATCGCCGACCCCTGCCACGAGGACTGGGAGGCGATGGACGCGAACGAGCAAGGGCGCTTCTGCGGGAAGTGCACGAAGCAAGTGCACGACCTGTCGAGCATGACGGAGCCCGAAGCGCAGTCGCTGTTGCGCGCGCGCGCGGGCGGACGCATGTGCGTGCGCTACGAGCACGACGACGCCGGACGCATCCGCTTTCGTTCGGCGGATCTCGCTCGCGCCGCAGTCGTCGGCGTCGCGCTCGCTGCCTGCACGCCGCACGATCATCCGAGCACGCAGGTGCAGTCGACACATTCGGTCGACGTCGTCGTCGACACGCCGCCGTCGGTACCGGTGACACCACCGGTCGTCGGCTTGGTCGCGCCCGAGCCCGTGAAGGTGGTCAAGGGCGAGATTGCGCCCGAGCCACCGATGGAGATCCACGTGCGCAAGGGCGACATCTCCGTGCCCAACGAGCCCTGCGATCCGCCGAAGGTCGTCGAGCCCGAGGAGCCGAAGCCGGTGCGCGTGCGGATGGGCAAGCCGATCATCCACCCCGACGATCCGTGAACTTGCGCCGTTGCACGATCATGACGCCCGCGGGGAGAACTCCGCGGGCGTCGTCGCGTTGGTAGAGCCATGCGAACGATTCACCTGCCCGTCGCCGAACCCTGCCACGAGAACTGGGACGCGATGGACCCCGAGGCGCGCGGCCGCTTCTGCCACAAGTGCAGCAAGTCGGTGCACGACCTGACCTCGCTCAGCGAAGCCGAGACGCAGGCGTTCCTGCGCGAGCGTGCGGGCACGAAGGTGTGCGTTCGCTATGCCCACGACAGCGCGGGCAACGTTCGCTTCCGCCGTCCGGCTGCGCTCGCGGTCGCTGCGGTCGCGCTCGCTGCATGCGCGCCGCACGATCAGCCGAAGCAGACCGATCCGACGGTGCGCGTTCCCGGCAAGCACATCGATCTCGATCGCATCCTCGACATCTTCGACGAGCCCGAGGAGCACGTGGTCGGTGAGATCATGGCGGAGCCGGTTCCGGAGCCGCCGAAGCCGATCGAGCCGCCGAAGCCGATCGAGGTCGAGCCGCCGCCGCCCGACGTCACGCACATGCGCATGGGCATGGTCGCGGTCGAGCACGAGCCCTGCGATCCACCGAAGCCCACCGACGACTTGCCGCGGTGGAACGAGTCGATGCGCTAGCCCAGCCCGAGCTGGCGCGCGATGATCAGCTTCATGATCTCGCTCGTGCCCGCATAGATCCGTTGCACGCGCGCGTCCATGTACGCGCGCGCGATCGGATACTCGAGCATGTAGCCGTAGCCTCCGAAGAGCTGCAGGCACGCATCGACGACGCGGCCGAGCATCTCGGAGTGCCACAGCTTCGCCATCGAGCACTCCTTCACGAGCGGTGCGCCGGCGATGTGCTCCTGCACGAGGCGATCGGCGAACGCTCGACCCGCCTCGACTTCGGCGGCACACGACGCGAGCACGAACTGCGTGTTCTGGAACTTCGCGAGCGTGCGCCCGAACGCCTTGCGCTGTTGCACGTACGCGATGGTCTCGCGCAGCGTCTGCTCGGCCGCGGCCTGGGCCATGATCGCGACGACGAGCCGCTCCTGCTGCAGCTTCTGCATGAGCATCACGAAGCCGGCGCCGGGCGGACCGAGGCGGTTCGCGACCGGCACGCGACACTCGTCGAAGAACATCTCCGAGGTGTCCTGCGCGGCCATGCCCATCTTCGCGAGCTTCTTGCCGCGCTGGAAGCCCGGGCGATCGGCTTCGACGACGATCAACGAGATCGCACGATGCGGGTCCTCGGCCTCGAGCTCGGTCTTCGCCGCGACGATGCAGAGATCGCAGAGCTGGCCGTTGGAGATGAAGGTCTTCGCGCCCGACAGCACGTAGTCGTCGCCGTCGCGACGTGCGGTGGTGGTGATCGCAGCGAGGTCGGAGCCCGTGTCGGGCTCGGTCATCGCGATCGCGGTGACCAGCTCGCCGCTCGCACAACCCGGGAGCCAGCGCTGGCGCTGCTCGTCGGTGCCGAAGCTCGCGATGTACGGCACGATGATGTCCGAGTGCAGCGAGAGCGCGAAGCCCGACTCGTGCACGCTCGCGAGCTCTTCCATCACGACGATGGAGTGCCGCAGATCACCACCGGGCCCGCCCCAACGCTCTTCGAGCCAGGGGCACAAGAGGCCGGCCTCGCCCGCGCGTCGCCACGCATCGCGATCGACCATGCCGTGCTCGCGCCAGCGCTCTTGATGCGGCACGACCTCGCGCTCGATGAAGCGTTTCACCGTGGCGCGGAACAGCTCGTGCTCTTCGTCGAAGAGATTGCGGCGCATCGTGTCCTCAAGTCTGGGCGGCGTCGAGCCACTTGGTGACGCGCGGTGGGGCATAGCTCGCGCAGCGATCGAGCAGCATGCGCGGGTCATCGTCGACGAGCAGCATCGCGCGGTGCTCGGCGCGGATGAAGCCTTCCACGACCATGTGATCGAGGAAGCCGGCGAGCTTCGCGTAGTAGCCGGCCACGTCGAGCAGCGCGCAGGGCTTCTCGTGGTGACCGAGCTGTGCCCACGTCCACACCTCGAACAGCTCTTCGAGCGTGCCCGCGCCGCCGGGCAGCGCGATGAATGCGTCGGCGCGCTCGGCCATGATGCGCTTGCGCGTGTGCATGGAGTCGACGACGTGCAGCTCGGTGAGCGCGCGGTGCTCGACTTCCTTGCTCACCAACGCTTCGGGGATGACACCGACCACGTGACCGCCGGCCGCGAGCGCTGCATCGGCGACGCGGCCCATGAGCCCGACCGACGCCCCGCCGTAGACGAGCGTGGCACCGCGCTCCGCAATCGCGCGCCCGAGCGCCGCTGCAGCCCCGAGGTACTCGGGCCGCGTCCCCGGATTCGATCCACAGAAGACCGTGACCGCCTTCATCGTGCGGCGCACGGTATCAGGCTCCGCGCATGGAATCGTGCCGGCCGAGCCGGATAGGATGCCGGGCGTCGTGCAGCTGCGGCCGTACCAGCTCGAGGCGGTGGAGGCGGTCGTCGCGGCGCGCCGAGCCGGCGTGCGACGGATGGTGCTCGCGCTGCCGACCGGTGCGGGCAAGACGGTGATCTTCGCGGAGCTCATTCGGCGCGCGCGGTTCCCCGTGCTCGTGCTCGCGCATCGCGACGAGCTACTCGCGCAGGCGCGCGACAAGATCGCCGCCGCGTTGCAGCGCGTCGGTGATCCGCGGGTGGTCGCGATCGAGCAGGGCAAGCACGAGGCCTCGCGCAGTGCGGCGGTGGTCGTCGCGTCGATCCGCTCGCTGCACGAAGGACGCATCGGGCGTGCGCTCGCGGGGCGAGATCTACGGCTCGTCATCTACGACGAGTGTCACCACGCGATCGCGACGGAGAACATGCGCGTGCTCGAGACGATCGGTGTGCGCGAGCCGCAGTGGCCGGGCACACTGGTGGGCTGCACCGCGACGACGCGGCGCGCCGACGGCCGCGGGCTCGGCGAGCTGTTCGAGCGCATCGTGTACGAGCGCTCGATCCGGCAGATGATCGACGGGGGCTGGCTGCGCCCGTTGAAGGGTCTGCGCATCGACACCGGCATCGATCTCTCGCCGCTCACGCTGCGGGGCGACGAGCTCGACGATGACGAGCTCGCGGAGCGCGTCGACGTGGAGACGCGCAATCAGCTGGTCGCGCGCAGCATCCAGGAGCTCGCGCGCGATCGCAGGACCATCGCGTTCTGCGTCGGCATCCGCCACGCCGAGCACCTGTGCGCCGCGCTGCATCGCGTCGGCGTACGTGCGGGCATCGTCACCGGCGAGATGCCGAAAGACGCGCGCGCGGCCACGCTCGCCGCGTTTCGTGCCGGCAAGCTGCAGGTGATCACCAACGTCGGGGTGCTCACCGAAGGGTTCGACGATCCCGGCGTGTCCGCGATCGCTATGGTGCGACCGACGCGATCGGAAGCGGTGTACCTGCAGTGCGTGGGCCGCGGCATGCGGCTCGATCCCGGTGCACGCGATTGTCTCGTGCTCGACTTCGTCGATCTCTCCGGGGTCGAGCTGTGCACGAGCGCGACGCTCGACGCGGAGGAGAAGCCGGCGTTTCCCGAGCGCGACGGCGAGCGCGGCGACACCCAGGGCCGCGTGCCGGTCGACGACGATCGCGAGGATGCACCCGCGACGCTCGCGGAGATCGAGTCGCGGCTCGCCGCGTTCGATCCGCTCGCCCTCGATCAGCGCAGCGAAGCCGCTGCCATCTCACCGAACGCGTGGCTGTCGCTCGGCGCACGAGGCATGCTGCTGCACTTCATCGATCGCAGAGGCGAGCTGCAATCGTTCGAGCTGCGCCCCGCGGGCCGTGGCACCGAGGTGTGGCTCGCGGATCGCAAGCTCGCGCGCTTCTCGACGATGCACGACGCGATCGCGGCCGTGGACGAAGAGCTGCCGCGCCACGGCGTGCCCGCCAGCGCACGTGCCGACGCAGCCTGGCGTCGCGCGGCCGTGCCCGAGTCGCTGCGCACGCGGCTACGCGCACTGAAGCCTCCGCGGCTCGCCCACGACGTCGGCGAAGCGATCGCTCACCTCGCGCTCGCCGATGCACTCTCGCGCCGTGCCGCGCGCTGATATCGTGCGGCTCCCGCGATGGTCGGCATCCTCGGCAGCTTCGTTCTCGCCCTCGGGACCTACGTGCTCGTGCTCGGGCTCGTGCGACCGCGCCGCATCACGCTCCTGTGCGAGGGCAGCGCGTGCACGCTGGTGAAGACCGCGATCCTCCGCACCACCTCGATCGCGATCACCGGCCTTCGTGGTGCGACCGCGGAGGAGAAGCGTCGTGGTGCACGCGACAACGTGCGCCTCGTGTTGCGTGCGGACACCGAGATCGAAGCGGCGCCGTGGGTGTCGCGCGGTGACAGCAACGCGGCGGCGTTCCGTGCCACCGCGGCGAAGATCACCGAGTTCGCCGCCAGCGACGCACGGGGCTCGCTGAAGATCACGATCGAGCTGTCGCAGACGCTCGTGCTCTGGATGACCGGCGCGACGTTGCTCGCGCTCGGCGGCGTGTTGATCGCGATCTACTTCACGCCGTGACGCTCACGCGCGGTCGAGGCCGCGGCGGCGACGGAGGCCGGCTTGGATCCGGCCGAACACCAGCGCGTCGACCACCACGCCGATGACGAGGATGACGATCATCCACGAGAGCAGCGCGACCGCATCGGAGAACTCGCGCGCAAACTGCAGGCGCACGCCGAGCGAGGGGCGATGGCCCACGATGACGAGCAGCTCGCCCGCCATCAAGCTGCGCCATGCGAACGCCCAGCCCTGCTGCAAGCCGGACACGTAGCCCGGCAACGCCGCCGGCAGCACGACATGACGATACAAGCCGAAGCCGCGCGCACCGAGCACGCGCCCCGCACGCACGAGCAACGGCGGCACGTGGTCGAAGCTGTTCAAGAGGCCGTTGGTGATCGACGGCGCCGCACCGAGCACGACGACGAACACGATCGCGGACTCGGTGAGCTGGAAGAGCAGGATCGCGAGCGGGAACCACGCGACCGACGGCATCGTCTGCAAGCCGGCGAGCAGCGAGCCGATCGCGAGCCGCAACACCTTCAGCCGTGCGAGCACGAGGCCGAGCCCGGTGCCGAACGCGATCGCGATCGCGTAGCCGATGAGCGCACGCTGCATCGTGATCGACACCGCGGCCCAGACCTCGCCGGAGACGAGATCGTGGCCCAGCTGTGCGAGCACGACCCGCGGGCCCGGCAGCACGTAGCTCGGGCGCCAGCCCGAGAGCGCGACGACTTCCCACACCGCGAGCGCGATGCCGATCGCGAGGAGCGTGGGCCACGACTTCCGCACCGCGCGGACGATCCAGGGTTGCTCACGCATGATCGGGCGCTCCCGTCTGCGCGAGACGATCGCCGATGCGGCGCGCGAGCGCGGCGACCTCGGCGGCTTCGATGCGACGCGGACGCGGCAGATCGATGGTGAACTCGTCGACCACGCGACCCGGCCGCGGCGACATGAGCAACACGCGATCGCCGAGCCGCACGGCTTCGCGCACGTTGTGCGTCACGAACAGCACCGCGAATCCGGCCTGCATGCGCAGGCGCTCGAGCTCGTCGTGCAGGTGGTCGCGCATCATCGCGTCGAGCGCGGCGAACGGCTCGTCCATCAGCAAGAGCTCGGCACGCTGGGCCAGCGCGCGCGCGAGCGCAACGCGCTGACGCATGCCGCCCGAGAGCTCGTGCGGTCGGCGATCGGCGAAGTCGCCGAGGCGCACCATCGCGAGCAGCTCCGCGACGGTGCGCGCACGCTCGGCTCGCGCCACGCCGGCCATCTTCAGCGGGAACGCGACGTTGTCCGCGACCGTGAGCCAGGGAAAGAGCGCCGCGTCTTGGAACATCAGCGCGGTGCGACCCACAGGCGTCGAGACGGTGCCCATCGACGGGGCCTCGAGCCCTGCGATCATCGACAAGAGCGTCGACTTCCCGCAGCCCGACGCACCGAGCAACACGACGATCTCGCCGGGACGCACGTCGAGATCGACGGCGGCCACCGCCTCGACCGCACCGTTGTCGCTGTCGTAACGCTTGCCGATGCCACGCAATCGCAGCACGGGCTCGCTGGCGATCGTGGACTCGAGAGGATCGGGCACGGCGGCCAAACGCGCTGCGCGGCTCATCGCTTCTGCTCCTGCTGCGCGCGCTGAAGCGGCGCCAGCTCGTACAAGTTCGCGAGGTCGACACCATCGAGCGACAACAGCTCGACCTCGACTGCGTCGTCGGCGGAACGACGCAGCGACTCCTGCAGCGGATCGGTGGTGAACTCGAGGTGCGGCCACGCGTGGGCGACGATCTCGGCGGAGAGCTTCTTGCCGGTGACCTTCTCGATGCCGGCGATGACGGCCGCCTGCGCGTCCTTCGGATTCGCCACGATCCACGCCGTGGTCTCGACGTGTGCACGCAGCAGTGCATCGACGGCCTCGGGCTGCTGCTCGAGATACTCGCGACGCACGACGAGATGCGTGGTGACGTAGCGACCGTTCGGCCACAGCGTCGCTTCGTCGACCAGGATCTTGCCACCGGCTTCGAGCACGAGCCGCGTGGCCCATGGCTCGGGCACCCATGCGCCGGCGATCGAGCCAGCCTGGAACGCCTCGAAGATCTGCGCGTTCTCCTGCGGTGCGATCGACACGTCGCCGCCACCTTGCGGGTTCGTCTTGAGCCCCTGCCCTGCCAACCAAGTGCGCAGCGCGACGTCCTGGGTTCCACCGAGCTGCGGGCTCGCGACCGTCTTGCCTTTCAGGTCGTCGGCATCGTCGATGTCGGGGTGCACGACCAGGAACGCGCCGCCCGAGGTCGCGCCGGCGATCACGCGCAGCGCCTCGCCCTTGCTCTTCACGTGCCCGTTGATCGCGGGGTTCGGCCCGAGGAAGCTCGCATCGAGCGCACCGGACAGCAGCGCCTCGATCGCGGCGGGGCCGGCATTGAACGTCGAGGTCGACAGCGTGCGCCCGCCTTCGGCGAGCTCCGCCGCGAACGTGCCGCGCTCGGAGCCGACCAGCGCCGACGCGTGCGTCACGTTGGGGAAGTAGCCGAGCCGCAGCGCGTTGGCGTCGTCGCGGCCGCAGGCCGCCAGCCACGCGAACGCGAAGAGGAGCCACGGCCGCCTCGAAGCCATGCTTCGGTGTACACCGCACCGAACACCCAGTCAATCTGCTGAACCCAGCGTACCAGACGTTCGTTCATCCGGCTGAACGCCGGAGAATCACCCACTGTAGACGATCACGTCGTAGACCCGAGCCTCGGTACGGCCAGGGTTTTCGTACGCGTGTGGCACGTCGGCATGGAAGCTGAGCGCGTCACCGGCGGCGAGATCATAGGTGACGTCACCGGCACGCACGCGCAGCGTGCCGGCGATCACGATCAAGCCCTCGCGAGTGCCCGGCGCATGCGCCTCCGACGCGTGCACGGCGCGTGGTGCCAGACGCAGCTCGTACACTTCGACGTTGCCGAGCGAGCGCTCGGGCGTGAGCGGTCGGCTCTCGAGCGCGCCGCCTTCGGAACGAATCGCGGCGGCTTCACCTTTGCGCACGAGCGTCGCGCGCTCGCGCGTGCCTTCACCGAGCAACGACGCGAACGGCATGCCGAGCCCATCGGAGATGCGCCACAGCACCCCGAGCGTCGGGTTGGTGCCGCCGGTCTCGATCTGCGAGAGCGTGCCCTTGCTGACGCCGGTGAGCTCGGCGAGCTCGTCGAGCGAGTAGCCGCGTCCGCGACGGATCGCATGCAAGCGCTCACCGACACGACGCGTCAACGTCGCTGCGGCGTCGGACGGCGCGGGCTCGGGCGTCGGTGTCGAGCGGCTGCGACGCGGCGCGGCCGCGGGTGGCTTTCGAGGCCTCTCGGTCGCGAGGGTAGCCCAGCGCGGCGCCGCGCGGATCGTCGGGTGCAGCAGCCCTAGCGCACCGTGATCGTCTGCTCGTGCCACGATGCGCCGCCGCGATCGTCCCGCAGCACGATCCACAGCGTGACCGGGCCGGCGCGATCGGGGGCGGTCCACACGTTGTCGCCGTACGCTTCGGGCTCGTCGCGCGCGCGGCCGGTGCGAGCGTCGTCGAAGGAGCCTGCGGTGGCGTACCACGCGATGCCGATCGATTCGCGCGCCGTCGCGATCTCGAGCGCGATCGGATCGAAGTACGCGTAGGTCTCCGCGCCCGCGCACGACTGCTCTTCGTCGGGGCAGTCGGTCCAGCGCACGCGCAGCTCGACGCGATCACCGGCCTCGACCTCGGTCGGTGCATCGAGCTCGACCACCGCGGGTGCGAGGTTCGCTTGGTGACGACGACGTAGCTCGGCGGCCTGGGCCTGCGTGGCCGATGCGACGCCGCAGTCGATGCGCAGCTGCAACAACCCGGGATCGATCGCGGCATCGTCGAGCACGACGACGGGTTGGTAGTAGCCGCCGGTCACGTCGGGATCGACGGGGCGGCCCGCGGGCTCGCCGGGCGCGAGCGCCTCGGGTGGATCGGGCCCGAACAAACGACACGCATCGTCGGGCACGGTCGCGGCGATCGACGGCCCGCTACCGAGGGCAACGACTCGCTCGTCGCCTTCGTCGAGGCACGCGCGCGCGATCGGACCGAGCTCCGCGAGCGGTCGTCGTGCCCGGCAGAACGCCCAGCGCTGCGGGCCCGCTGCGATCGCACCGTCGCCGTCGACGAACAGTGCCGTCATCGTGACCTCTGCGCCGGGCTCCACCTCCGCAGGCATCGCCGCCAGCGCGAGCACGCGCGGCGCGTCGACCAGCGCGAGATCGACGTCGACGTCGGGCACGCACCCGACCAGGAACAGCGGCGCGATCCACTTCACTAGAAGTCCCACTGCAACCCCGCCACCGGCAGCACCGGAAAGCCCGAGATACGTCCGCGTCGCGTGTAGTCGGGCGAGTAGATCAGCTCTTCCGCGTTGCGACGGTTCCACAGGTTCAGCACCTCCACGAAGATCTCGAGCTTCGATTTCGCGATGTCCCAGCGTTTCGCGACGCGGAGGTCGAGCTGCACGAACGCGGGGATCCGGATCGAGTTGTGCTTGCCGAAGGTCGGCTGCCAACGGTTGTGCGTGGAATTGAAGTACGCGCCCGTCACCGGAGTGCGCGGGAAGCCCGATGCGTAGCGCATGCGTGCGCCGACCTCGAAGCCGCGCGGCAGCGCCCACGCGAGCACCGCGGTGAGCACGTGGGTCTGATCGTAGTCGAACAATCGCCAGTCTTCGCCGTCGCGATCTCTTCGCTGCGATCGCATCACGGTGTACGCGACCCAGCCGAACAGCCCCTTCCACAGCTCCTGGCGCAGCAGCACCTGCATCCCGTACGCGCGCCCCGACCCGCTGGGCTCGAGCGCGCGCGCCGGCAACGGCGACTCGGCGTCGCTGCGCATCGCGAGCTGTTTGCTGCGCGTGAAGAAGCCGGTGACGCCGAGCGACAGCGTCTTCACGATCTTCACGTCGATGCCCGCGACGGTGTGCAGCGCTCGCGAGGTCGGCAGCGAAGGATTGCCGAACACCGCCGAGAGATCCTCGGGCGCGGGGCTCTGCCGATAGAGCCCCACCGCACCGCGGATGCCGACGCGCTCGTGCGGTGTGATCGCGACCGCGAGCCGCGGCTCGGCCGCGAAGTCGTGGTGGAACGCGCCGACCTTCGGCGTCGTCGCCGACGGTGCGTTGCGGCGGTCGGTCGCGCGCGCGTACGGATCGAGCCGGATGCCCGGCACGATGCGCAGCTTGCCGTTCCACGGCGAGAACTCGACCTGGGCGTAGGGCGCGACGCCGACCATCGTCGCGCGCCAGCGATCGCCACCGATCTGATCCGGCGGCGGCTGTCCGAACACGCGGATGTCGCCCTCGCGCGCCGGCAGTGCGAGCGCACCTTTGCGATCGAGATCGACGACATCGAGCTCCGCATCGATGCCGACGTCGAGCTGCGCCCACTTCGCGGGCCGCACCGCCTGGTTCGCGCGCACGCCCGCGAGCCACGTGGTGTTGCCGAGCGAGGTCTCGACCGGACCGTAGCTGCTCGCGGTGCGCGTGCGCGACCACCCGAAGAACGGCGTCACGGTGAGCTCGGAGTCGTTGCGCCCCTGATGCGTCCAGCGCACGTACGCGCGTCCGAAGTCGGTACCGCGGCGATCGTGGATCGACAGCGCCGGATCGACGTTGGGCACGCCGCGCGTGAAACGATCGGCGCTGCCGAGCACGACGAGCTCGATGCGATCGCGTGTGCTGGGCTTGCCGAGCAGTCGCACTTGGCCGTCGCCGTAGCTCGGGATCGGCACGAACGCAGTCGCGCGCGCACCGAACAGCTCGCGGCTCCACGCCTGCACGTAGCTGCCGCGCACGGCCGCGGCGAAGTGCAGCTTCTGCTTGCGATCGAGCGGTGTGGCGATGACGCCCGATGCGTCGAGGAAATCGGCCTGCACGCGGCCACCGACGCGTGCGCCCTCGGGCGTGAGCGTGGTGACCGACACGAGCCCACCGAGGCCGCGTCCGTACGGCGCTTGGTAACCACCCGGCACGAGCTCGACGCCGTCGACGAGCTTCGGATGCACGACCGAGCGCAAGCCACCTTCGTGGTAGAGCCGCGGGATCGGCACGCCGTCGAGGTACACGCGCGTGTCCTGCGGCGACGCGCCCCACACGATGAGCTGGCCCGCGCCTGCGGTCGAGCGCGCGACGCCGGGCATGCTCTCGACCACGCGCACGACATCGCCCGAGGTGCCCGGCACCTTGCGCGCTTCCTCGGCCTTCATCTTCGTCGACACCACTTCGCGGCGCACGGTCGGTGCGACCACGACGATCTCGAGATCGTCTTCGTCGTCGCTCGCAGCCTTCGGCTCCGCGACCGCGACCTCGTACGACACGTCGAGCTGCTCGCCGGCGGTCAGTTGCTCGCCGACCTGCATCGCGGTGAGCCCTTCACCGGCGAGCCGCACGGTCACCGCGCCGGCCGGCACGTCGTCGAAGGCGAAGCGTCCGCTCGCGTCCGTCGTCGCGCTGCGTGTCTGTGTGGGATCGTCGGCATCGACGAGCTCGACGGTCACGTTGGCGAGCGGTGTCTTGGCGCCGCGCTTCACCACGACGCCGCTGAACGCCGCGGTGGTCGGCGCGACGGCTTCTTCCTTCAGCTCGAACTGGTAGGCGTACTCGATGCGGATCGCCGCGGGCACGCCGTCGAGCTCCGCGGGCGTGAACACGAACTGCTTCGCAGCTGTGAGCGCAGCCTCGTCGAACGCAGCGCCCGCGGAGCCCACCACCTCGGCCTCGCTCACCTTGCCGTCGGCAGCGATGGACAGCCGCATCGTCACCGTTGCTGCGCGCCCCGACGCGCGCTCGCTCTGGGGATACTCGGCCTCGACGAACGTGACCAGCGTCGGCGCCTTGGTCAGCTCGGGTGCAGGCTGCTCGGCCTTCGACGGCGCAGCGATCGTGAGCGTCGGCTGCGCGAGCACGAGTCCCGCGAGCACCCGCGCCAACCACTTCGATCCACGCCGCATCACCCGCTCACAGCGTGAACTTCACCGAGATCTTGAACGTGGCCGACGTCGGCGCGCCGCAGAGCACCGCGGGCTCGAACTTCGCCGCGAGCACGGCCTTCTTCGCGGCCGCATCGAGATCGGGATCGAGCGACTCGATCACCGTCACCTTCTGCACGCTCCCGTCCGCACCGACGGTCACCGACAAGCGCACCTTGCCTTCGATGCCGGCCGCACGCGCAGCCGCGGTGTACTCGGGCTCGGGCATCGACAACGGCTTGGGCTTGCTCGCCGGCTCCGCGCAGCTGGGCTCCGCTTTCGCCTGCGCGATCGCTCGACTCTTCTTCACGACCTTGCGCTCGGGCTGCGCGTCGTGCTTCGCATCACCACCACCGCCTGCACCCGCGGCTCCACCGACACCGACGCCCGCGTTGCTCATCGACAAACCGGACTCGAAGCCACCACCGTCGTCGGCGCTCGCCGGTGCTGCCTTCGCCGCCGGTGCGGCCTTCGGCGCGGGCTTCGGTGGCGGCGCAGCAGCCTTCGGCTTCGGCGCTTCGATGGGCTCGTCGTCCGGCTCGGGCTCCGGTTTTTTCTCCGGCGGCGGAGGCTTCGGCGGCTCTTCCTCTTCGGGTTCGACGACGGTGATCTCGATCGGCGGCGGATCGGGCTTCGGCGGCGCCTCGACGCGCGTGACGAGCAGGCCGAGCAACGCGTGCCCTACCCCGCTCACCACGTAGATCGCACCGATCGGCCGCGGCAGCTTCATTCGCGCTTGCGCTCCACGTTCACCGCGAACTTCGTGATGCCCTCCACGCGCGCGACGTCGAGCACGTGCACGACGTCGCCGTGATCCGCGAGCGTGTCGGCGGTAACCATCAACGTGATCTCGCCACCGCTCTTCGCGAGCGTGCGCAGGCCCGCGACCAACGCGGCCTCGTCGACGAGCACGTTGTCGAGCCGCACCTCGTGGTCCGCGGTGATGACGACCTTCGCGACCGTCGGCGTGCTGCCGTCCGAGGTCGCGGTCTTGGGCAGGTCGACCTTGATCGACTGCGACACGATGTAGGTCGCGGACACCATCATGATCACGAGCAGCACCAGCATCACGTCGACGAGCGGCGTGATGTTGATGCCCGCGATCGGTGCGCGACGTCCTCCGCCACCGCCAGTGCTCGCCGCCATGTCAGCTCCTCCTCGCTTGCACGCGCAGCCACGCCGACAGTCGCTTCGCGAGCACGCCGACGCTGGTCTCGATCTCGCCGCTCTTCTTTTGCGCGAGGTTGAAGCCGACCACCGACGGGATCGCGACAAAGATGCCGACCGCGGTCGCGACGAGCGCTTCTGCGATGCCGCTCATCACGTTGCCCATCGCCGACGCATCGCCGGCGCCGAGGTACGAGAACGCCTCGATGACGCCGAGCACCGTGCCGAAGAGGCCCACGAACGGCGCGTTGTTGCCGATCGTGCCGAGCAAGGTCGTACTGCGATCGAGCCGACCGCGGCGGGCTCCGAGCGCGCTGTCGATCGCATCGGCGAACGCTTCCGGTCCGCCCTCGCGGAACGCGAATGCATCGGCCAGCACTTCGGCCTCGACGCCGCGGCCGCGTGCGAGCACGTCCGCGACGTCGTGCTCGTCGCCGTCTTGCAGCACGGTCAACAGCGCAGGTGTGAACGCGGCGGCCTGCCGCGCGTTGCCGCGGTAGAACCACCAGCGCTCGACCATCGCCGCCACCGCGAGCACGCTGAGCGCGAACATCACGTAGAGCACCCACGTCGCGCCGAGCAGCGCGACCTTCACCAGTTGTTCGACGATGTCCATCGCAGTTCCTCCTATTTCAGTGCGGTCTCGAGCACGAAGAGCGACGGCTTGCTGCCGCCGTCGGCCGCGAGATCGAGCAGCGTGCCGCTGCGGTGCTCGGTCTGCTTCAGCGCGAAAGTTCCGTCCTTGCGGGTGACGCGGCGGTAGACCGCGACGTCGAAGATCGCCTCACGCGCGCCGCAGGCATCGAACATGTCGACGTATGCGGTATACGGCCCGTCGCCCGGCAGCTCCTGCCAGACGACCGCCTCGGAGTTGCGACCATCGAAGTTGCACTCCGCGTTGCTGTCGCGGGTGAGCCGGCCGACGGTAGGATCATCGCGCGTCGGATCGGTGGTCGGTCGCTTCCACCCGACCACTTTGCGATCGGGCGTGCGCACCTTCAGATCGAGATCGGCGTTGCGATCCCAGGTGAGCGAGATGATCGCGGCCGGCGGCGGGATCGTGGCGTCGCAGACGTTGAGCTCGTCGGGCAGACGATCGTCCACGACGCACACGTCGAGCGCGAACGGAGCACCGAGCGTGCCGTGCTCGTCGACCGCCGCGAGCTGCATGCGCCGCAATCCCGTCGGCACGCCCGCGCCGATGTCGTAGGAGATCGCGAACGCACGATCCTCGGGCACCGCGGGATCGAGGTCGCCGACCTGCGCGATCCACCAGCCGGTGCCGAGGCCTTCGAAGCGGATCGCCAGCGCCCACGCGTCGGCGTCGACGCGACCGGTGAGCGCACGGTCCTGCTGCCCGACGACGAGGATGCCGCTCGAGGTGTCGACCGACGTCACCGCGACTGCGTCGTCGTCGACGTCGAGCTCGCCTTGCTCGAAGCTCGCATCGTGCACACGCAGCGGCTCGGACAAGCCGAGCGGCTCTTCGACGCTACCGCACGCTGCGACGCATAGCAGGATCGTCGCGCGCATCAGAACTCCCCCTGGATGCGCAGCGTGAGCTGGTTGTTCTTCAGATCGAGCGGCACGCCGCGCTTGTCGCGGCCGAGCTTGTCGAGCACGACGTCGTACTGCAGCACGATGCGTCCGCGGAAGCCCTTCACGACGCCGGTCGGCAGCACCGCGCCGACGAGCGGCGAGATCGTCTGGATGCCTGCGCGCGCGGGCACGAAGCGCCCGCGTCGTTGATCGAGCAGGTCCGCGTTCGCGTCGTAGTAGTCCCAGCGCGCGCCGACGAGTGCCCACTTCGTCGCGTCCTGCACGAGCGCGGCGTAGGCCTGGATCTGCCGCAGATCGCTGCCGGTGACCACGGGATCCGAGACGAGGTACGCGCGATCGAGGTTGGTCGCGAGCGTCGCTTCGCCGAACAACTTCGTCCAGCCCGCCTTCGTGCGCACACCGAGCTGCAGATCCGCGTTGACCGCCCAGCGCTTGAACTTCTCCGACGGCAACGCAGCCGTGCCCGGCACGCTGGTGAGCTCGCCGGTGTCGAGCGTGCCGTTCTCGTTGAGGTCGTGCCACTCGACCTTGTTCTTCGTCGCGTCGGTGCCGGCATGGAATCCCGTGCCCCACAAGAACGAGACGCCGCCGGCGATCGCGAAGCGCTTGGGCAGCGCTTCGAAGCCGATGCGGCCGGCGACATCGGGACGCTTGGTGGGATCGAGCCCACCGGGCCCGCCCGCACGATCGTCGAGCGGCGTGCCGTTCATCACCGCGAAGTCGTAGCGCAGCGCGCCCACGCCACCGCGCAGGCGCAGACCGACGTCGACCGGACCCGCGAACATCGCGAGCGAGCCGAGCGTGCGTTCCATGAACGGCATGTCGCGCTGACCGAGCCGCACTTCGTAGCCGAACGGCACCTCGGTGAGCCCCGCGGTGACCATGAGGTACGGCGGTCGCTTGCGATCGCGATGACGCCACAGCGCGCTGACGTGGGCCTGACGCACGCCGACGAACGGGCCGCGCGTCGTGCTGCCGTCGAGCTCGAGCTCGAACGCGAAGTACTGCCAATCACCGGTGGCGCGCACGCGACCACGACGGA
>DASZPU010000870.1:0-17298 GCA_035550195.1 Nannocystaceae bacterium | reverse complement strand
GGCGCCCGTGGCCTTCGCCGCAGCGACGACCGCATCGGCCCACGCTTCCGCGGTGAACGGCTCGAGCTCCGCGTTCGCGCCGACGTGCACCACCTTCGCGCCGTAGCCCGCAGCTGCGATCGCCTCGGCCGCCGCCTGCGGCGACGCACCGAGCACGAGCAGGTGCAGCTCGCCACCCGCAGCCGCCGCGATCTGCTGACCCGCGGTGATGCCGGGCAGCGAGTGCGCTCTGATTTTTCCTTCGCCGGTCTCGACGACGACGATCACGTTGCTCATAGCACCTTCGCTTCCGTTGCGAGCTTCTCGACCAACTCTTCGACCGAGCCGACGATCTTGCCGGCCTGCCGCTTCGGCGGCGGCACGACGTTCTTCATCGCGGCGTTGTTGTGCCCACCCGCACCGAGATCGGCGGGCTTCAGCACCTCGACCTTCTTCGTCTTCGCCATCGTGATGCCGCGCAGCGACGCGAGTCGCGGCTTGTCGGCGTACGGATGGCTGTCGGGCGTCGCGCCGTTCTTCACGCTCGTGGGCAGCACGATGCGGAGATCGACGGAGAGCACCGCGGGCAGCGGGATGCGCTTGGTCTCGACGCCGTCTTCGACCTCGCGCGCGACCTGCAGCGCCTTGCCGTCGCGATCCCACAGCACGCTCGCGGCGAACGTGGCCTGCGGCAGATCGAGCAGACCAGCGACGCGCTGCGCGACCTCGTTGCTCTCGCTGTCCTGCGACAGCTTGCCGGAGATCACGAGATCACACGCTTCCTTCTTGAACACGCCGGCGATGCACTCGGCGATCGTCTGGGCGTCGAGCGTGGTGTCGTCGGCGTCGACGATGATCGCTCGGTTCGCGCCCATCGCGAGGAAGTTGGTCACGTGATCCTTCTTCGCCGCCGGACACACCGACACGACGATCACTTCGGCGAGCCGTTCGGTGCCGCCGCCGACCTCGGCCAGGCGCAGCGCCGTCTCGATCGCGTACTCGTCGAACTCGTTGCCGACCCACTTGACCGAGCTGGTGTCGAGCTGGCCGCCGGCGAGCTTCGGCGGCTCCACCGGGTCGGGGATCCTCTTTACCGTGACCAGGATCTTCATGCGGTTGCGTGTATCGCAACGGTGCGCGGCCCCTGTCAAACGCGGAGCCCCACGGGGGCAGATTCGCGGCCCGGGGCTGCGCGGTTGCGGGCGCAGAGCGCGTGCGCTAGCTTCCCCAGCGTTGCGAAGCTTGTCGCAGATTCCGCTCTCCATGGCGCTCGTGGTCGCGTGCGCGTGCAGCCCCGCCTGCACGACGCCCGAGGCGAAGGCGCCCGATTCGAGCACCGCATCGCAGCCGAAGGAGGCGCCGCCGTCGGAGCGCGACAAGGCGCGCGCGAGCCTCCCGAAGGGCGAAGAGATCCGCGAGGCGCGCGGCGTCGCGCTCGACGGCCTCGAGGACTCGCAGAAGGAGAGCTTCTTCCAGCTCGTCAACTCCGAGCCGAGCGCGTGCGACAAGCCGCACAGCATCGCGGTGTCGTTGCGCGACGACGCGTCGTGTCGTGACTCGCTGATCGCCGCACAGTTCATCGCCGACATGCTCGGCGCCGGCGCGACGCCGTCCGACATCCGCGAAGCGCTCGAAGGCGTGGTGAAGGCGCTGCACGTGCGCGAGATCCCGATCAAGGGCCGCCCGGTGTGGGGCAACGAGAACGCGCCGGTCACCGTCGTCGTGTTCGCGGACTTCACGTGCCCGCACTGCCGCGCCGAGGCGCCCAAGCTGCGCGCGGCGATCGAGCAGTTCCGCGGCCGCGCGAAGCTGGTCTACAAGCACTTCCCGCTGTCGGGGCCGGGCCACGAGCGCTCGCGTCCGGCTTCGATCGCGGCCGAGGCCGCGCTCGAGCAGGGCAAGTTCTGGGAGATGCACGATCTGATCTTCGCGAACCAAGACAAGCTCGACGATGCGCAGCTGCAAGGCTTCGCCGAGAAGCTCGGGCTCGACATGGCGAAGTTCAAGGCGTCGATCGACGCGAAGAAGGGCGAAGCGCTCGTCGAGGCCGATCGGCTCGACGGCGAGAAGCTCGACATCCACGGCACGCCCGCGGTGTTCGTCAACGGTCGCGAGATGCACCAGCTGCTCTTCGGCGGCTCGGTCACCGGCTGGATCGACGACGCGTTGAAGCGCTGATGAGCGCGCCGCGACCGTGGCACGAGGCGTTCGCGCCCGCGACCGTGTCGAACCTCGGGCCGGGCTTCGATTGCCTCGGGCTCGCGCTGCGATTGCGTGGCGACACCGTGCGCGCGCGCAGACGTGACGCGCGTGGCGTCGAGCTGCTGCGCATCGCGGGCGACGGTGGAAAGCTGCCGCTCGCGGCCGATCGCAACACCGCCGCCGTCGCGGCCTCGGCGTTGCTCGCTGTGCACGCGCCGTCGGCCGGCATCGAGCTCGAGCTCGACAAGGGCCTGCCGCTCGGCAGCGGTCTGGGATCGTCGGGTGCGAGCGCAGCCGCGGCGGTGGTCGCGGTCGATGCGGCGCTCGAGCTGGGCCTGCCTGCGGCCGCGCTCGTCGAAGCTGCGCGCGCCGGCGAAGCTGCGGCGTGCGGCAGCCCGCATCCCGACAACGTCGCGCCCGCGATCGTGGGCGGCATCGTGCTCGTGCCGTCGCTGGATCCGCTGCGCTTGATCTCGCTGCCGGTGCCGACGGGCCTGTGGATCACCGCGTACACGCCGGGTTGCTCGCTGCCCACCGCGGAAGCCCGCGCCGTCTTGCCGCGCGCGGTGCCGCTTGCCGAGACGGTGAAGCAAGCCGCACGACTGGCGTTGCTCGTGCATGCGTTGCACGAACGCGACCTCGCGCTCATCGGCGAAGCGATCGTCGACGACATCGTCGAGCCCGCGAGAGCACCGCTCATCCCCGGCTATCTCGAGGCGAAGGCGGCGTGCTGCGAAGCCGGTGCGATCGCCTGCAGCATCAGCGGCGCGGGGCCGACCACGTTCGCGCTCGCGGGCGATCGCGGTCGCGCCGAAGCTCTGCTCGCGATCCTCGACGAAGCGTTCACCGGCGTGGGCGTGCCCGGCGAAGGCTTCGTCGATCAGATCGGTGAAGGCGCCCGCGTGACCAGCGAGCTCTTGCACTGAGTTTTGCTCGCGCCCTCCGGCGCTCTTCCTGGCGCGATCAGTCGTGCTCGCTCTCCGCCGTGGCAAAGCCACGTCGGGCTGCTACTCGACCACGACGATCGCGAACGCGGACAAGTACACCGCCGAAGAGGTCAGCGTGCCGTCGTCGCGATCGACGACGCGATCCGCGAGGAGCTTCCACGCGTCGGCCTTCTGCACCTTGAAGGCGAGCGAGTCGGCGCCATCGAGATCGGCGTCTTCGAGCTCGTAGGTCACCTTCGCGGGGAAGAGGAAGCCGGTGCCGCGCGGGCCGACCTCGTAGCACGGGCCCACTGCAGCGACGCTCATCTCGTTGCAGTCGACTTCGTCGATCGTGATGTCGACGTCGTCCTCGAGCGCGCCCGGACGGATCTCCAGGCTGAAGCGGCCATCGTCGGAGACCACCGTGCCGCCGCGCGGACCGATCGTCTCGCCATCGGCTTCGCAACCCGTCGCACACGCGATCGCCAGCAACGAGATCCGAGTGAGTCGTGCCATGGCCGTGGCCCTCCCTGCACTCACTTCGACACCAGACTGCGAATCTCTTCCGGCACCCATGTCCAGGATCCCGATGGAGGCCCCTGCTTTGTTCCCGCTCATTACGTTGTCTACTACGCATGAACGACCGAACCGGCTCAGCCTTTTGTAGCGAAGGTGGGCCACGGCACACCCGTGCATGACGGCGATGTCGTGGCGCAACGGGCGAACGCCGCGCCGGCGTGTGCAGCGACCGTTTCGGGCCACTTCGCGCGCGCCAGGACGAGCGCGGGACGGCGCGATCGAGACTCAGCCGCCGCTCGAGCTGGAGCCGCCGCTGCTGCTGCCGGTGTCACCCGGCCCCGTCGCGAACGTCTCGCACGAGCGCGGCACGAAGGGGACGCATCCGTCGTAGCTCGCGGTGCACGGCGAGCAGTACGGCGTCGCGGGGTTCTTCTGGGCGCAGTACGCGTTGCCCGGCTCGTCTTGGTTCGAGCAGTGCTGCTTGTTCGGCAAGCGACACGCACCGAGCAAGAGCCCGACGACGAACGGCACGATCACGAAGCGACCCACGAGCATCTCCCGCGACGCTACCACACGATGCCGACGGAGAAACGCGGCCGCCACCACGCCGCTTGGCGACGCAGAGCTTGATCGCGCTTGTGCCCGACGATGCCGGCTGCGAGCACGACGATGCCGGCGACGAGCGCCGCACCACCGAGGCCGACCATCGCACCGCCCGGCGGACGGAAGCTCTTCACCTGCGTGGGATCGTCGCGCAACGGCGTGACCGGCTGCGCGAGCAATGCTGCACCACCGCCTGCGATGCCGACACCGACGGCTGCGAGCGCGATGCCGGTGATCGCGAACATGCGGCAGCGTTCTTGCGGCGCGAAGCATCGCCCCGTGGGGCTGCCGTTGTCGCTGCCCGCGGTGTTGCGTGCTCGACGATCACGCTTCGGTCGACGCGTGCGCGGCTCGTCGGTGACGATGGGTTGCGTGGTGGTTTTGCCGTTCTCGTCGGGATCGGTGCCGGGTAGCACCGGCTGCGGTCCCGTGGGCAACACCGGGGTCGGCTTCACCGGCGTGGGATCGACCGGCGTCGGCAACACGACTTCCTTCTTGCCCGCGCCCGGCATGTACACGCGCTTGGGCGCGCCCGGCTGCGTCGGCGTCGGAGCGATCGTCGGTGGCGGTGGCTCGTCGCTCTCCGGCGCCGTCGTCGGTTGCACCGGCGTCGGCACTTCTTCGCTCGGCGCGTCCGCGGCCGGCGGAGGCGGAGGCGGTGCGGCCGGAGCCCCCACGAGGGCGAGCGCGACGAGGACCGCGATCGGCTGCATCACGAAGGGGATACCACACTTCGATGCGCGCGCGCTGCTTCAGCGCTGCGCACCCGCAGTCGTCGCACGCGCGATGTCTGCGAGCGGGGCCAGGATCGCGCGGGTGAGCGCGCGTGCCCATGGACGATCGGCGATCGCTGCGGCCAGCGGCGGGCTGTTGGCGTAGTACGCCTCGACCAACGCAAAGCCGACGCCGGTTTGCTTCATATACGCGTCGCGAAACCATCGCAGCGCGGCGACGCGATCTTCCCACGCCGCACCCCACGCGGCGGTCGCGATGAAGCAGAAGCCTTCGACGGTCTGGAACTTCTGCCGCGGCGTCGTGATCTCGCCGGTGACGAGCTCGCTCGCGTTGCTGCACGAGTCTTCGAAGACGAGCCCGACCTGGTAGAGGAAGTTGCCGAAGAGCTGATCGAGCTCGCACGACACCGTCGCACCGGGCGCGAACTCGCCGACGCAGCTGCCCTCCGACACCATGCGTTGGATCGCCGACGCGAGGTTGTCCTCCGACAACGGCATCTCGCCGGTGCGGTAGTACATCCGCACGTTGCGGATCTCGGTGCCCTCGGGCAGCTCGGGGAGCGTGAACTCGACCGCGATGCGATCGAAGTCGATGGCTTCGATCGACATCGCCGTCGCGGCCGGTAGCGTCTGCATCGTGCAGCCGCCGTTGGGCCCGCCGCCGTCGCAGTCGTCGCTCGTGACGCCGCCACCGGAGCCCATGTCGTCGCCGTGCGTGTACACGCCGAAGCGGAACATCTCGCCTTCGGTGGTCGTGCACAGCCCGATGCGATCGGCTCCGCTACCGTCGGCGGTGCTGATGCTGTCGTCGGGGGGATTGAGCTCGCCGGTGAGGCCTTCCCAGTCGCCGTAGCCCGCGTACATGTCCGTCGCGGTGAAGCCGGGCGTCATCGCATCGAACTGCACCGCGTACACCACCGAGGGCTGGCCCATGTACTCGACGCCGTAGCCGGACAGCCGCGGGTCGACGTAGTGATCGGTGTCGTGATCGAACGCCCACGAGCCGTTCTCGTCGTGCTCGAGGTTGATCTCGATCCACGCGGTGAGCGGCCCGGACTCCGCGATCGCCTTCGGCACCATCGTGGTGACGAGCTCGAGGCGTCCGCCTTCGGGCGTCGCGGACGTGATCGCGTCGAGATCGTTGAGCCCGCCGAAGTCCGGCACGTCGGGGCTGTCCTTCACCGGGTCGAACTCGACCAGATCGCCGCGCGGCGGATACACGCTGGTCTTGCCCGACTCGAAGCGCCCCTTGTCGGTGGCGAACACCGCGGGCGAAGGGCAGGTCATCGTGTCGGTGGAGATGGTGGCGTTCTCTTCGTCGGCGAGGGGGCGACAGAAGTAGGGCTCGACCGTGCTCGAGTTCTCGTGCCAGCCGAGCGAGTTCTGATCGGCCATGTCGTCGTCGAACCAGTGCAGCGCGGGATAGCTCTTGCCGCGCGCGTGCGCCCACACCGGCAGCACCTGCGGGCGCGGACCATAAGGGAAGCGCCAGCTCGACAGGAAGTCCCAGCGCCCGGGGCGATTGCCGAGCCCGAGCGTGCCGGTGGTCTGCGTGACGAACACGTCCTGCACGTGCTGCCCGTTCGCGTCCGTGATCCAGATGGCGATCTGCGCGTTGGCGACCGGCTTGTAGTGCAGCTCGACCAGCACCTCGTCGGCCGCGCGCGCCGTGCTCGGCAACGCGACACATGCGAGCGCGAGCGCGAGTCGCTTCATTGTTGCACCCCGCGGGTCGTCGCGATCGCGATGTCGGTGAACGGCGCGAGCACCATGCGCGTGGCGGTACGTGCCCACGGGCGCTTCGCGATCGCGCGCGCGAGCACCGGACTGTTCGCGTAGTAGAACTCGACCACCGCGCTGCCGAAGCCGGTCTTGCGCAGGTAGAGGTCACGGAAGAAGCGCAGCGCCGCGACGCGATCGGTCCACGCTGCGCCCCACGCTGCGGTGGCGACGAAGCACACGCCTTCGACGGTCTGGAACTTCTGCGCCGGCGTGGTCACCGACTCGGCGACGAGCGAGCTCTCGTTGCTGCACTCGTCCACGTAGCGCATGCCGATCTGGTACTCGAAGTTGCCGAAGAGCTGATCGACCTCGCACCACATCGGCAGGCCCGGCACGACCTCGCTCGAGCACATGGCTGCGCGCGGCACCACCTGGATCGCGGAGCCGACGTTGTCCTCGGCCAGCGCCATCTGCCCGGTGCGGTAGTAGATCTTCGGATCACGGATGTCGGTGCCCGCGAGCGACGCCGGCACCGTGAAGTGCACCCGCACGCGATCGAAATCGACGGGCTCGAGCGAAAAGCTCTCCGCGGCGGGCAATGCATGGAAGTCGCACCCACCACCCCAACCGTCGTCACCGCTGCCGTCGTCGCTCGCGTCGCCGCTGTCGCCACCGTCGTCGCCCGCGCTCGTCACACCGGTGCCGCTGCCGCTGTCACCACCCGTCGGATCTTCACCCGAGTTGGGCCCATGGCTGTACACGCCGAAGCGGAAGGTCTCGTCGTTCATCGTGACGAGCCGCAGTCGATCCGCGCCGCTGCCGTGGTCGATGCTGATGCTGTCGTCGGGCGGATACAGGTCGCCGCTCGTGCCGTCCCACTCGCCGTAGCCGCTGTACATGTCGGTGCCGGTGAAGGTGATCGCGAGCGGATCGAACTCCACTTGGTACACCACCGACGGCTGCCCGAGGTACTCGACGCCGTAGCCCGACAAGCGCGTATCGACGAAGTGATCGGTGTCGCGATCGAACGCCCACACGCCGTTCTCGTCGTGCTCGAGGTTCACCTCGATGAACGCGAGCATGGGGCCCGCTTCCGCGATCGCCTTCGGGATCACCGTCGTGACGAGCTCGGGATCGTCGCCTGTCGGCGTCGCGCCCGTGACCGCATCGAGGTCGTTGAGCATCGCGAACATCTGCACGTCGGGACTGTCGCCACCGTCCTCGAACTGCACGAGGTCGTTGCGCGGCGGGTAGTAGCTCACCGCCGGCCCGTCGAACTGCCCCTTGTCCGACTGGAACACCGCCGGCGAAGGACACGTCATCGTGTCGGTCGAGATGGTGTCGTTCTCCGTCTCGGAGAGCGGACGACAGAAGTACGGCTCGGCCGAGCTCGAGTTCTCGTGCCATCCCAGCGAGTCGAAGTCGCCGGGATCGTCGTCGTGGAAGCGCAGCGCAGGGTAGGTCTTGCCACGCGCGTGTGCCCACACCGGCAACACCTGCGGACGCGGGCCATACGGGAATCGCCAGCTCGACAGGAAATCCCAGTGACCCGGACGATTGCCGATGCCGAGCGTGCCGGTCGCTTGCGTGACGAACACGTCCTGCACGAATGCGCCGTTGGCATCCACCAACCAGATCGCGATCTGCGTGTTGGGGACCGGTTGGAAGTGGAACTCGACGAGCACGTCCTCGGCGGCGTGCACGGCAGGTGACGCCAGCGCTCCCGCAACGCCGATCACGAGGGCGCCGGTGCGCCCGAAACCTGTACAAGCCACGGGGTGCAGTATAACGAAGGGACGTGCGTGCTGCGGATCACTCTCCGAGCGGTGGGCCGCGCGTTACCGTGCGGGTCTCCATGAGGGCAGGCTCGCGAACGCTTCGCGTTCTCGCATGCACCGCCGTGCTCGGCGCAGCGGGCGCGTGCGGAGGCGTGCCTGCACCGCGACCCGCGGGGGCGGCCGCCGTGACGGTCGCGGCGGGATCGTTGCCGATGGGTCCCGAGCCGACGCTCACTGCGTTGCCGATCCCTTCGCTCGACGAGCCGTGGCAACCACCGTCGGCGATCGCCGGTGATCTCGCGCTGCTCGGCGACGTATTGCATTCGAGCGGCAAGGTCGTCGTGCAGCTGGGCCCGCGGCTCGACGGCGAGCTGTGGAAGAAGCGCGTGCCCGAAGAGCTCGCGGCGCTCGGCGTGCGTGCGCCGGTGACGTTCACCAAGGGCGATGCGATCGCGCATGCGCTCGCGCAGCCGCTGCCGCTGCGATCGCTCGCGCAGCCGAGCGATGGTTTTTCCGACGTCGTGCTCGATCGCGCGTGGCTGAAGAAGCAGAGCGGTACGGTGCCCCCCGGCACGTGGGTGCTCGCGATCGACGACGCCGACATCGACGAAGCGAAGTGGCGCGCGCTGCCGGCCGCCGCGCTCGGTACGTGCGAGGCCCCGTTGGCCGCGCTCGCGCTCGGACAGGAGCGCTCGCTCGCGGAGCTCGAGCCGTTCCTCGATCACGCCGATGCGATCCTCTGGCAGCTCTGGCGCGCCGAGCTGCGCACGTTGTTGCCGCGCGTGCGCGAGAGTCTCGCGGCCCACAAGGCTCCGCGTGCGCGCAAGGACGTCGGCGACGCGGAGGCGTGGCGCGAGCACGAGTGCGGGCACGCGCTCTATCAATTCGTCGAGCGCTATCACCAGTGCTCGATCGGCGAGCAGGCCTGCGAGTACGCGCCGCGGATGTTGCTGGTCGGCGGTGCCCGCATCGCCGCGGCCGAGCCCGCGGTGTTCGTGCCCGAAGGTTGCGCGCAGGTGCTCGGGCAAGACGTCGTCGAGCAGGTGCGAGGCTTCGCGCGCGACGCTGCCGAAGCCGCGAGCGATCGCCTCGACGTGCAGTGGACCACGCTCGCCGATCGCCTCGGTGCGGTGACCGAGGTGTACGCGGCGATGGAAGACGTCTGCGCGCCGCGCCGCCGTCGCTTCGCCGAAGGGGATCTCGCGGACGCACATGCGCGGCTGGTGGAGATCGGCGACGCGCTCGCGTCGAGCGAAGCTCCGCGCGCGGGCAGTTGGAGCTACGAGCACGGTACCTTCCACGTGCCCGGCATCGGGCCGGTGGTGCAGCTCGCCGCCTACGATGCGGGCCCGGGCTCGCCGAGTCGCGCGGCGATCGCAGGTGCGCGTGCGCTGCGACAGTTCGTGCTCGCGCGCGCGTTGTGTCGTTCCGGCGCACCGAGCAAGCCGCTCGCGCTCTTGCTCGTCGATCCCCACGGCGCGAGCGTGAAGCACTTCGGGTACGCGTACGAGGAAGAGCTGGCCTGCGGCACGTTGCCACCCTTGGGCGCGACGAGTGTCCCATCGATCACTCCGTCCCCGGCCGCTACACATTGATCGCCAGGGCCCGCTTTCGGGCCGCGCTCGAAATCCGTTCGTCTGCGCCGATGATGGGGGAGCCCCCATGGCTGCCTGTTGGGACGTCAAGATCTCGCGCTCGCCCGCAGCGATCGTCGTGCGGATCTACGGCGAGATCGAGACGGGCGATGCGCACGACGCTGCGCGTCGCGTCGACAACCTGCTGATGAAAGCGCAGGGACCGATCGAGGTGTGCATCGACATCCGCGCCATCAGCGGCTACACGGTCAGCGCGCGCGAGCACTGGTCGACCTTGTTGCGGCGGCACAAGCCCAAGATCGAGCTGCTCACGTGGGTGACGGTGCGATCGACCCATCGCATGGTCGGTCGCGCGGTGGGTTTGTTCACGGGAATCCGTACGCGATTGCTCGACGAGCTGCCGTCCGAGTATCTGATGGCTTCGTGAGCGCTGCGGCGTCGTGCACGTGAAGCGTGCCGATTGGGGACGCGCGCCTGCCAGTACCAACTCGGGACGAGCGCGCGGGCCGAACGCACGTTACATCCCGCAACGATGCCCAGCCATGCATTCCATTGTCCGATCGACCCCGCGATCAATCCGCATCACGAGCGGGCGCGGGCCGACTCGCTCGCGTGGCTCGTGCAGCATCGCCTGCTGCGCGACGAGGCCGCGCTCGCGCGCTTCGATCGCATCGGGATCGCGGAGTTCGTCGCGCGGGCCTACCCGTACGCGAGCTACGAGGATCTGCGCGTGGTGCTGGACTGGACGCTATGGGGCTTCCTCGCCGACGACCAGCACGACGAGCTCGTGCGCCGGCCCGAGCTCTTGCGCGCGCGCTACCTCGAGCACGGTGAGGTGCTCGAGCGTGGCCTCTCCGATCACATCACCGGCATGCATGCCGCGCTCGCGAACGTGCGTGACCGCGTGGTCGAACGCAGCCATCCCGGTTGCCTGCGCCGCTTCGCCGAGGCCGCGCGCGAGTGGTTCGCGTCGATGCACGTCGAGACCGAGAACCGCGTGCGCGCGACACCGCCGTCCATCGCCGGCTACCTGCGGCTGCGCGAGGTCACCGTCGGCATGTACACCGAGTACGCGCTCTTCGACGTGACCCACCGCGTGCGCACCGACGACGCGTTCTGGATCGAGCCCGACGTGCGCCGCCTGATGACGATGGCGGCCAACATCATCGGCTGGGCCAACGACGTGTTCTCGTTCGTGAAGGAGCGCGAAGCCGGCGACCCACACAACCTCGTGCTCTTGTTCGGCGCGGAGATGGGGCTCGCAGAACGCGACGCGGTCGAGCGATCGATCACGATGCACGATCGCGAGATGATCCGCTTCCTCGAGCTCGAGCAAGGCGTGCGCACGCGCGGCTGGATCGACCCCAAGCTGTCCGAGCCGTTCCTCGAGCTCTTGCGCTCGTGGATCCGCGGCAACCTCGACTGGGCGCTGGCCTCCGAGCGCTACCGCCAGCCCGCGGCCACACGGGAGCGCACGCGCGCACGCGCGCCGAAGCTCGTGGCTCCGAGCGCAGCCTGACGCGTCGGCGGCTATCATCGCCGCCGATGTACAGCTCGCTGGACAAGATCGACCTCGTCACGAAGGCGCCCGATGGCACGACCTGTCTCGTGCAGACCGATCATCGCGGCGCCGCCGAGGTCGAGGAAGAGCCCGAGCTGTCGGTCGTGTTCGCGCTGTCGCGGGTGTTGAACCCGCAGCGCTCGAGCCACGGCAAGGACGCGACCGTGCGCTACGTCGTGATGGGCGACGTGCACCCGATGATCGCGTGCGTGCTCGCGTCGACCCATGCGCAGCTCGAGGTCGGCGGTGCGAACGTCGATCTCGCCGGGATCGAACGCCACCCGCCCGGTGATCTCGCCGATGTCGCCTTCGCAGGGCTGGCCAAACGCGTGCTCGACCGCCACGGGCTCGCGATGGACGAGGCCGGGCTCGCCGCGTTCGAGCGACGCATCGACGGCGCGCCGACGCTCGAGGAGGACGAGATCGGTTGGTGGACGGCGGTCGTCGAGCTCGCGGCGGTGACCGGCGAGGTGCTGCGCGCACGGTTCGGTGGGCGCTGGATCATCGACACCAACGGGTATGCGGATCTTCCGTTCATGTTCGAGATCGGCTCGTCGATGTCGAACGTGATCGACAAGTCGCGGCGCTTCCTGTTGCACGGCGAAGGGCAGAGCACGCGCCACCTCTTGCGCGCGCAGGAGGACGCCGGCGGCGACGAGGGGCCGCTGCTCTTCTCGCTCAAGCCCGCGAGCTGGGCGAGCGCGAACGACATGGTGTGCGAGCCGCTCGCGGATCTCGCCAAGACCGGCGCGGACGTGCCGGTGCTGGTGTACGGCCACGATCACCCCAACACGTTCGCGATGCTCAAGCGCAGCGAGACGCAGCACGACCTCGCGACGATGCGCGCGACCGCGATCGCGAACCTCGCGAAGATCGCGGTCGTGGTGGAGAAGGTCGAGCTCGAGCAGACCACCTTCCACGTCGTGCACGGCAACTACTTCGCGTGCGAGAAGCTGCTCGACCCCGCGTTCGTGCAGGGCCTGCACGCGAGCATCGGCGAGCTGCTCGCGGTCGCGGTGCCGGAGAAGGGCCGGCTGTTCGTCGCGAACGCGATCGCCGAGATGGAGCGCATCGCGGCGTTCATGACGGTCGTGCGCGGCGTGTACCAGAAGAACGAAGGCGGCCGTCAGCTGTGCGCGACCGTCTTCCTCGTCTCGGAAGGCAAGATCGTCGGCGTCGCGCAGCCGAGCGAGGCGCAGCCCGAGGCGCCCGCGGATCCGTGGAAGAAGAAGGGCACGCCGATGGCGTGACTCACTCGGTGCCGAGGTGCTTCTTGTCGCGCCACTTCTGCCAGCGCAGCCACAGCCACCAGCCGACCGCCGCGTAGACCTCGAACGCGAAGAAGATGAGCAGCGGATCGTAGCTCGCGCGGTGACGCGTGCCGCCGAAGTACAGCGCGGCGACGACGAGCACCGCGAACAGGTGCAGCGCGAGCCAGCCCTGCCGCACCCAGCGCTTGCGGAAGAGCGTGACCAAGAAGAAGAGCGAAGGGATCGCGAGCGCGATCTCGTGGAACCGCGACCACAGCCGCGCAGGCTCGCGCCACTGCCCGCGACCGGAGTCGGGCCACGGCACGTTGTAGCGCCACAGCAGGATCACGTTGGTGTAGCTGTACTGGATCTGCCGCCAGATCGTGGTCTTCTGCAGACACTCTTTGATGTACGCGTTGTGCCGATCGCGATCGCCGATGTAGCCCTTGTAGTTCAGCACGTCGCCGATGATGGGGTCGAGCTTGATCGGCGGCTCGACGCCTTCCTTCTTCTTCTTGTCCAGCAGGTTGTTGAGCTGCAGGAACTCGGGCGGACGGAAGTGCACCTTGCCGTGGCCCTTGCCGTCGGGCAGCGACTCGATCTTCGAGTTGTGGCAGCGCCCGAACACCATGTTGAACGGGCCGTTCTCCGACACGAGCCCGGTGCGCCCGGTCATCCAACGAAAGTGGAAGGCCGACAGCGACAACAGGATCGCGAGCGGGATGCCGGCGACGAGCAGGTGCACGAGCCGAATCTTCGGCAGCGACGTGCGGCGCCAGATCCAGAACAGCCCGAGCACGCCGACCGCCATCAACACCTGCGGACGACACAGCGCCGCGAGCCCGGCGAACAGGCCCATCAGCACCGCGTGCCTGTGCTTGCCCTCGTCGAGCAGCCGCAGCGAGTACCAGATCGCCGCGATCATGAACGTCGAGAACGGCAGCTCGGACAGCATGTAGCCGCCGATCGACAGGTGCGGATAATAGAAGATGCACAGCAACCCGACCGCGGGCGGCACGATGCGATAGCTCGACACGCGGCGCGCGATGGTGAACGCCATCGTCACTGCGATCGCACCCATCAGCGCGTAGCCGATGCCGATCGCGACGAAGTTCTGCATGCCGAAGATCGCCTTGAACCCGGCGATGAGCGCATGCGTGCCGAACGGAAAGAACGCCTGGTACTCGTAGTGGCCGAACGGCTCGCGCACCATTCGCTCGGCGCGCGAGTTGTAGCCGTTCATGTCCGAGTAGATGTAGTCGCCGAGCGGATGCGTGGAGAGGTTCCAGTGCAGGCGCACGAGCAGGGCCGCGACGAAGATCGCGATCGCCCAGCGCTCCTGCCAGAGCCAGGCACGCAGGCGGTCCAGTCGCGGCGCTCGATCCACTGCGGAAGCGATGCCGCTTCTACCACGGCGCCGACGCGCTGGTACCACCCCTTGCAACTCCGTCCGTCGTCAGCCCGAGGAGCTGCTCGACGCGTCCGTACCCGTCCCGGTGTCTGTCCCGCCGGAGCTCCCGCTCTCGCTCGACGAGCCGCTCGACGAGCCGGTTGCGTCCTCGCAGTGGCAGTGGCACTGCAGCACGGTGCAGAAGCCTTCGTCGATCGAGGTCGGCTCGCAGGAGACGATCGGGTCCTCGCACTCGGCCTCGAACTCGTCGCAGAGATCCGGCGTGCAATCGCTGGCGTTCTCGCACATGTTGCTGCAGCCGTGATCGGTGTCGTGGCCGTCGTCCGAGTCGATCGGCGCGGTGGTGGTCGCGGTGGTCGGCGCATCGGACGAAGCCTCGCCCTGGGACGCGGCGCTCGTCGGGGTGAAGGTGCCGGTGCCCGTGCCGGTCTCGGTCCCGGCTCCCTCGTCGCCCGACGATTGCGCGACACAGCCGAGCGCGAACGCAGCGATCACCAGCGCGAACAACTTCGCGTTCCCGACCATCGACCACCTACCTACGCCCGATCAAGGGGCGCGCGTCGTGGTGCACGTGTCGTGCCGCGACGAAACACGTGCACGCGAACGCATCGCCTGCGTCGCGGCCGCGACGGCGCTGCCGCGACCCTGACAGCGCCGTCACACGCTCACTTCCGCAAGCCGCGGTAGCGGAACGACACCTCGAGCTTCTCCTTCTCGCCGAACGCGAGCAGCTTCTCGTAGTAGGTGGTCTCGCCGGACAGCGGCAGGCTGACCGACACCGGCGCTGCGCCTGCGCCCATCGCCGCGCCACCGGTCGGCGGCGATGCGCCGCTCGTGTCGTAGTTGCCGAGCTCGTCGACCGCCTGCGGCATCGCGTTGGCCTGTTGCTGCGGCATCGTCGTGTCGACGTAGGGCGTGCGCGGGATCGGATTGGACAGCCCGTCGACGTGGCGCAGCGTGCCTTCGTGCGAGAAGCGATTCACCTTCGTGCCTTCGGGCGAGTAGATCGTCCACGCGACGTACGTGCTCGGCACGTCGGGCACCGGCAGCTCGGCCTTGAACTCGCCGCGTCCGCCCTTCTCGGTCGGCGCGCCCGCGTCGACGTACACGACCTGCACGTCGAACGCCGAGAGCGTGCCGCCCGATTCCTGCGAGCGCAAGAGCGGCACCATCACGCGACCGTCGCTCGCCTTCGCTGGCTGCACGCCGCGTCCACCCACCGATGCGCTCCACAGCTCGGCGCCCTTCGGCAGCGCGAGCCGCAGGAACTGCCGTCGGTTGTTGCGCACCTGGTAGCTGACGCTGGTGAGCCGTCGGCCTTCGCGCGTCCACATCGTGTTCGCGGTGGTCTGATCGAGCAGCGTCACCAGCACTTCGACCTCCGCGTGCGCGCCGGTGGCCATGTCGATCTTCGGCCTGCCGCCGACGTACTTGTAGCCGAAGAGCAGGGGCTGATCGGTGATGCCGAGGATCGCAGCGGGCAGCGCACGCACGTCGAGCGGCGTCGCGCCTTCGACCTTGCCCGACGCGATCTCGAGGTTGCCGCGCGACTCGATGCCGAGATAGCCCTTGCTGCGCTCGCTGCCGAGCGGCGTGACGATCGGCAACGACAGGTTCTTGCTGTCGTCGGCCATCGCCTTCTCGAGATCGATCGCGAGCGAGTAGCTGCCCTCCGCTGCGAAGTTGAGCGCGACGTCGAGCTTGCCGTCCTCGGCGAGCTTCCAGTCGCGGATGCCGGGCCCGCGCACGTCGAGCACGGTCATGCCCTTGGGCACTTCGTAGGACAGCTTGTCGACGCCCGCGAACAGGATCGTGTGCTGCACGGTCGCGTTGGCCCGCATCACGCCTTCGCCGAGCGACACCAGCGTCTGCACCTCGGTGTACACGCGCGCGCTCTTCTTCTCCGCCTCGGGGATCTCGCGCTGCCACTGCACGGTGAGCGAGCCGGTCGCCGGCAGCGTGGCCTCGACGACGCGGTTGCCACCGACGGTCTTGTCGCTCTCGAGCTGCGCGCCGACCACGGTGAAGTCGACGTCTTCCTTGCTCGGCACCGCGAGCTCGATCTCGGTCGCACCCGAGGGCGCGAGCTGGAACGAGATCGTGCTCTGACCCTCCGAGGTCGTCACCGCGACGCCGAACTGCAGATCGAGATCGAACGCGCCGCGGCGATCGGTGACGAGCGTGTAGAAGCCGCCCTCGATCACGACCGGCGCTTCCTTGCCGCCGATCTTCGCCGACTGCAGCGCGACCGTGGCGGGCAACAGCGGCACGCGGGCCCAGCCCTTCGTGCGCAGCACCTCGATGTGCTGCTTGGCCTTGAACACCGCGGCGTGGGGCTTGCCGTCCTCGAACACCACCTCGCCGCGGTAGCGCGCCGATGCGAGCGCGCTGTCGCGTGGCGGCTCCTCGTCCTTCTTGCGCGTCGTCTCCCAGATCTTGAGGAACTCGTCGAGCTTCATGATCACGCGCTCCGGCGGATCGTCGGCGACGGCGCGAACGGGGAACGCGAGCAGGGCGGTGAGCGCGATCGAAGCGAGGGCACGGGGGGTACGCAGGGACATCGCAGCGACTCCTTGGAACGTCAACGTGGGGGCAGACGCACGCGCTTGCGTGCACGGATGGAGAGCGCGTGGCTGCTGCCGGGCGCCCACAGATCGAACTCGTAGGACACGACGTCGCCGCCGTGCGTCGGCATGATCACGCGCGGGCCCACGGGGCGCGGCGGATCGATCGCGAGCGGAGGAACGCGCGCGGCCGAGTAGGGCGGTGACCAGCCGTCGGCGGCACCGAGGCCGTGCTCGCCGTCGGGATCGAAGAGCGAAGGATCGACGAGCTTCGACTGCGACGCGCTCTCGACGTAGTCCTTCGCGGCGGCCTCGCTCTTGGTGGCTTCGATCTCGCCTTGGAGCGCGTCGTCTTCGAAGTCGTAGGTGCGGTCTTCGTCCTGCTCGAGCTTCTTCAGCTTGTCGTTGACCTCGAGCGCGCGGCGATATTCGGCTTCGGCGGCCTTGTAGTCGC
>DASZPU010000869.1:0-13739 GCA_035550195.1 Nannocystaceae bacterium | reverse complement strand
CCTCGCGCAGGTGCTCGTCGAGCCACGCGGGATTCGGCGGCGGCACGGTGCAGTCGGCGACGCCGGTGCTGCTGTCGTCGGCGTCGCTCGTGCTCGGATCGCTCTCGCCGTGCGTGTCGTCGCTGCTGCGCGTGCTCGCGTCGCTCTCGGCGTCGCTGCTGTCGTCGTCGCTCGTCGAGGCGTCGGTGCTGCTCGCGGTGCTCGCGACCGTGGTGCCGGTCCACGGCATGCCGCGCGACTCGGACTCGCCGCAGGCGATCACGAGCACGAGCGGTGCGATGCGGCGCATCGGGTCCAGCCTACAACAGGCTGTGGTGCGGGGCGGCGTGCGGGTTCCCGATTTGCTAGCCTCCGCGCGTGCGCGCGACCGTGATCGGCTTCGGCTGTCGGCTGAACCAGTCGGAGAGCGATGCGATCGGCGCAGCGCTGCGCGAACAGGGCTGGGCGATCGGCGCAAGCGACGAGCTCGACTGGGTGATCGTGAACACGTGCACGATCACGCACGCGGCGGACGCCGATGCACGCGCGGCGATTCGGCGGGCGCACCGCGAGCACCCGCGGGCTCGCATCGCGGTCACGGGTTGTTGGGCCGAGTCCGAGCCGCAGCAGGCGGCCGCGTTGCCCGGCGTCGCGCTCGTCGTGGGCAATGCCAGCAAGCACTCGCTGCCGTCGCTGCTCGGTGGTGCGCAGCTCGTGCAGGTCGGCCGGCTGCGCGAGCGTGCGCCCTTGCGACCCTTGCCGCCCGCGATCGATGCACGCGCGCGTGCGCTGCTGCAGGTGCAGGACGGCTGCGACTATCGCTGCTCGTTCTGCATCGTGCCGAGCGTGCGCGGGCGCTCGCGATCGTTGCCGACCCGCGAGGTGCTCGCGCGCGTGCGCACGCTGGTCGACGCGGGCGTGGCCGAGCTCGTGACGACCGGCGTGCACCTCGGCACGTGGGGCCGCGATCTCGGGGAGCGCGGCGGCATCACGGAACTGGTCGCGCGCATCGTGCCGCTGCTCGGCGAGGCGCGCCTACGGCTGTCGTCGATCGATCCGCACGAGGTCGACGACGAGCTGCTCGCGCTGATGGCCGCGCATCCGCGGGCGATCTGTCGCCACCTGCACCTGCCGGTGCAGAGCTGCGACGACGGCGTGCTGCGACGCATGCGACGTGCCCACGACGCGGCGTCGTTCGTCGCGCTGGTCGAGCGTGCGACCGCGCGGATGCCCGGCCTCGCGATCTCCTCCGACGTGATCGTCGGACATCCCGGCGAGGACGACGACGCCTTCGCGCGCACGCACGACGTGCTCGCGCGGCTGCCGATCGCGTACCTGCACGTGTTCCCGTACTCGCGCCGTCGTGGCACGGCCGCGATCGCGATGCCCGATCACGTGCCGCCGCAGGTGATCGCTGCGCGCTCACGGAGCTTGCGCGCGCTCTCGCAGCGCAAGGCGGACGCGTTCCGCACGCGCCACGGCGGCGGCGAGCTCGATCTCGTCGTGCATCGACACGCCGATGCGCGCGGGCGCTGGTGGGCGCGCAGCGACAACGATCTCCGCTTCGAGCTGCACGATGCCGCGGGCGTGGCCGGCCGCCGCGTGCGTGCGCACGCCGACCCCGACGGCGTCACCGCGCGCTTCGTCTGATCACGGGTACGTGCAGATGCCGACGCCGGGCATCGAGGTGATCTCGACACAGGCCATCGCCATCGGACACTCGCCCATCATCAGTGGATCGCACAGGAGCGCGCAGTACATCATGCCCATCTCGCCACCGACGGCGCACTGCGCCATCGCGGTGCCGTCGGGCCCGGCGGGGCAGGTCATGTCGGGGCAGGGCGGCGCGCAGTAGCAGCCCATCACGTCCTGGATCGTCGCCTCGATCTCGTCGTCCGCACACGTGCCGCAGGGGCCGTAGCCGGCCCCCGGACTCGTCCCCGTGCTGGATTCCGTCGCGTCGCCCGTGCTCTCGCTGCTGCTCGCCGCGCCGGACGAGGACTCGTCGACGCCCGTCGTGGTGGCGTCGGTCGGATCGTCGGTGGTGCTCGCGGTGGTGGTGGGATCGCTCGTGGCGGTCGTCGTCGGGCTGTCGGTCGACGACGCGGTCATCGACGTGGTCGTCGTCACGCCTTGCGTGGTCGTCGAGGGATCGTTGCCGCTGCTCGACTCGGCGCCGGACGAGTTGCCGTGCTGGTCGGTGGGATCGAAGCAACCGAACATCGCGATCACACCCGTAAGCCAGAGCCTGCGCATGCCTTCACACTACCCGAGAAACGCGCGGCGCAGGGCGGCGCACCGGCGATCCGCGTGCGCGTCCCGAGGTATGCTCCCGCGCATCGCGACGATGCAGGGCGAGCGCTTCGGCATGGGGTTTCCGGGTCGCGCGGCTGCGCTCGCGCTCGCGGATGCGCCGGCGCAGGGCGAGCTCGTGGCCGACCCGCGCGGGCCGAAGCCGCGACGCGGCGCGCGAACGACCTTCGTCGAAGGCGACAACCTCGAGGTGCTCAAGCTGCTCGCGGGCAAGGTGCGTGCGAACGCGATCTACATCGATCCGCCCTACAACCGCGGACGCGACTTCGTGTACCGCGGCATCTATGGCGCTGCGAAGCGCGGTCGGGCGAAGACGGACGATCCGCGCGACGACGAGGCTCGCCGCAGCGCGCCGTGGCTCGCGATGTTGCTGCCGCGACTGCTCGCCGCGCGGGCGCTGCTGCACGACGACGGCGTCGTGTTCGTGAGCATCGACGACAACGAGGTGCATCACCTGCGCGTGCTGCTCGACGAGGTGTTCGGGCGCGAGTCGTTCATCGCGCAGATCATCGTGGTCAGCAATCGCGGCGGACGCGACTACCTGCGCGTCGCGATCACGCACGAGTACGTGCTGTGCTACGGACGCACGCCGACCGCGAGCATCCGCGAGCTGCCACGCGGCCTCGCGTTGCCGCTGTCGGACGCGCGCGGGCCCTACGAGCTCCGCGAGCTCCGCAATCGCAACCCCCGCTTCACGCCGGCGAACCGGCCCAACCTCCACTATCCGATCTGGATCGACACGAAGAAGGTCGATGCCGCCGGCTGTCACCCGGTCGCGCTCGCGCGCTCGCGCGGTGCGATCGAGGTGGTGCCGAAGAACAAGGTGGGCGCCGCGAGCGTGTGGCGGTGGGGGCAGCCGAAGCTGCGCGCGGCGATCGTGGCGGGCGACCCCGAGGCGAGCGAAGTGGTCGCGAAGCAGCGCAAGGACGGCGGCTACAACATCTACGAGAAGCACCGCAAGCAGACCACGAAGCCGCGCGCGCTGTGGGACGACGCATCGTTGCGCTCCGAGCAGGGCAGCATCGAGCTGCGCGCGCAGCTCGGGCTCGCGCTCTTCGATCATCCCAAGCCGCTCGAGCTCGTGCGCCGTTGCGTCGAGATCGGCTGCCCGCCCGATGGCCTCGTGCTCGACTTCTTCGCCGGCTCGGGCACGACGGCGCTCGCGGTCGCCGAGCAGAACCGTCGCGACGGCGGCACGCGCCAGTGCGTGCTCGTGCAGTGGCCCGAGCCGATCCCTGCGTCGAGCATCGCCGCACAGCACGGCTATGCCGACGTCGCTGCGATCGCGCGCGCCCGCGTCGTCGATGCGCTGGGCACCGACGTGCGCTGCTTGCTGCACCGTTCGCCGTAGTGTGGCGCGGGAGCGCAGTGGTCATCGGCGCACAGGCGCTGCGGCCGTCGCGATTGCGATCGCCGCGTGATCACATGCGGCGCCGGGATTGCAGTCACATGGCGCCATGCGATCCACTACCTGCATCTCCGTTCTCCTGTTGCTCGCCGCCGGTTGCAGCCACCGCGTTCACGCGGAGGCGAAGAGCGACGGCCAGGTCGCGCACGCCGAGGTGAAGGCGCCCGACGACGGCGACCGCAAGCGCTACGACGCGAGCAAGCTGACGCGCAGCGGCGTGCAGCTCGATCGCGAGCTGGTGAAGACCTGCAAGATCGACGAGCAGGAAGCCTTCTTCGCGTTCGACTCGGCCGAGATCTCGGACGACGGCCACGCGGTGCTCGCGAAGGTCGCGACCTGCGTGAACGAAGGTCCGCTGAAGGGCCGCGAGCTCGAGCTGGTCGGCCACACCGATCCGCGCGGCGACGACGACTACAACAAGCAGCTCGGGCTCTCGCGCGCCGAGTCGGTCGCGACGTGCCTGCGCGAGCACGGCGTCGACGCGAGCGACATCGAGATCAACTCGATGGGCGAGCAAGAGGCCGACCAGGACAACCCGTTCGAGTGGCCGCTCGACCGCCGCGTCGAAGTGCGCGTGAAGGGCCTCGCAGCCTCGCGCTGACGCTCACACCACGCGGGCCTGCCGACGCAGGAATGCGTCGAGCGGCAGCAGCATGAGCGCGAGCCCGAGCAGCAGTGGCCACAGGCGCGTCACGTCGGCGGTGACCGACGCGGCGACCTTCGGGGTCACGGCCTCGGGCTCGAACCGACCACCGCTGCGCCGGCTCAGCTCGGTGAGCCAGGCCTTGTCGGGCGTGCGATGGCGCAGCTCGATCGACGGCGGCGGCGCGAAGCTGTGGCGCGCGATGACCTTGTCGTCGGCGCCCAGTACTTCGACGGTGTACGTGTGTCCGGACTGCGTGGTGATGCCCGCGTCCCACAAGCCGGGCTCGCGCGCGCGCAGCTTGAGGTCGCGGCGATCGTCGCCGTCGACCAAGCGTGCGCGCAGCGTGCCGTCGTCGATGGTCATGCCCTTGTCGTCGCGACGCGCGACGCGAACCAGCGCTTGACCGCCTTCGACCGCGACTTCGATCGCGGTGTCGGAGCCCGCACCCGAGCGCAGCGCGAAGCGAGCGAGCTGCGTCCAGTGCGTGTTGTAGCCCGGCCAGGTGAGCCACTCGTCGGCCCAGCGGGGCCCCGCGTCGCTCGCCCACGCGATCACGTGGCCGAGGCCGTAGCGCCACGTGACCATGAGCGGATGGCCTTCCGCGGCCGCCATCACGATTTCCGCGGTGGGGCGGGCCTCGAGCTGCTGATAGCCCTTCAAGTGGGGCGCGTGCTGGTAGTCGATGCCTTCGAGCGCGGCATGGCGCGCGAGCGCGACCGGACGGAACGGCACTTCCTTGAGCGAGCTGTCGACCAGGCGCTCGGTCTCCTGCACGAACAGCGAGCGCAGCTTGCTCGCGTCGGCGGTGAGATAGAAGCGACCGCCACCGGATTTCGCGAGGTCTTTCAGGAACTGGGTGTCGATGTCTTCTTCGGTGCCGATGCCGATGACGCTCGTAGTGATGCCTTCGTCGCGCATGCGTCGTGCGAGCGCTTCGGAGGTGTCGCCTTCGCCGAGCCCGAACGGGATGCCGTCGACCTTCTCCTCGGAGTCGGCCGCGTCGGAGAAGAGGATCACGTGGCGCAGCGGCGTATCGACCTTGCGCATCGCCGCGTGCGCGGCCTCGAGCGAGGTGTAGACGAAGATGCCGCCACCATCGGCGCGGATGCGCAGCACCTTGCGCTCGATGTCGCCGCCGTCGGCGAGCGGCTGCATGTTCACTTCCCAGCGCACCTCTTCGGTCACCGACATCACGCCGACCTGATCGAAGGGGCGCAACAGGCGAATCGATGCGACCGCGCCTTCGTCGGCGAGCTCCATCTTCGTCTTCGACCAGCCCGCCATCGCGGACATCGAGCCCGAGCGATCGAGGATGATGAGGATCGATGCCGCCGACTCGATCTCCTGCTCGACCGGATCGATCTTCACCGGGAGGATCTTCTCGAGCGGCGTGTCGCCGTAGCCGCCCATGTCGTAGGCCATCGGCCCGCCGAGCACGATGAGCCCGCCGCCGCCGTCGACCCAGCGCGTCAGGTTGCCCATGAACGCGTCGGACAAGCCACGCTCGCCGGCGATCGCTTGCGCGGGCGCGTTGGCCAGCACGACGAGATCGATGTCGTCGAGCTTCGCCTGCGCGGGCTGCAGCTCGCTGGCCTTCACCACTTCGACGTCCATGCGCTCGGCTCGCAGCGCGCGAGCGATCGCACCGCCGTCGGCTTCTTCACCGGTGACCACGCGAACCTTCGGCGGATCGCCGACGACCAACGAGGTCGCGCCGCGGTTGTTGCCGGGATCGACGTCGCCGGATTGCTCGAGCTCGAGCGTGGCTTCGACCGGCTGCGTGCCGGCGGTCGCCTTGGGATCGAGCGCGTGCGAGAAGGGCACCTCGATCGACTCGCCCGCGGGGATGTCGACGACCTGCGTGAGCGCGACCTTGTCGCCCACCTTCACGGTCACGGTGCCGCGCTGCGCGACGTCGCCACCGACGAGCTCGACCTTGCCGCTCGCGGTCGCGCCGGGGCGCACCTGCGGCTCGGCGACGGTCACCGCGAGCACGGCGGGATCGTTGCGCGCCGGATCGACGACGAACGTGTCGACCGGCACGCCGCGCGCTTCGGCCATCGCACGCGCGTCGAGGCTGGGATCGAACGCGCTGCGTCGACCATCGGACAAGAGCACGATCTCGCCGCCTTCGCCGTCGGGCACGAGCGAGAGCGCGATCGCGATCGCGGCATCGATGTCGCTGCCGTCGACCGCGGTGGCGCGCAGCGGCGAAGGGATCTGCCACGGCGCACCGGGCAGCACCGCGAGCTCGGGTGCCGCGTCGAAGAGCACGAGGCCGGTGCGCACGCCCGAGGGTAGGTTGCCGCGCAGGCGCTCGACCTCGTCGATCGCCTGCTGCAGCGCGGCATCGGGCACGCTCGCGGAGCGATCGACGACGAACACGACGTGCGCGACGTCTTCGTGGCGATGCCAACGCGGATCGGCGAGCGCACCGACGAGCGCGAGCATGCCGACGGTGCGCACGATCGCCGCGAACACGCGCTTCACCGGGCGATCGCCCCAACGACGGAGCAAGTCGTAGACGAGCAGGCCGATGATCGGCAGCGCGAGCCACAACAGCCCGGGATGGGCGAAGTGCGACAAGAGCTCGCTCATGTCGCCTCCTTGTTTCGGCGCGCGTTCAGCTTCTTCATCGCGGCGGCGAACAGCGGCAACAACCACTCGAGTGCGAGCGCTGCGAGGGCCGCGATCGCGAGCCACGTCCACGGCGGTGCGCTCGCGAGCGGGCTCGCGGTGAAGCGCGGCGCCTTGTCGGACTCGAGCCGCGCCGGACCTTCGAGCCGCGTCTCCGCGCGCGACAGCACGCCTTCGCGACCGTCATCGGAGGCGGGCAACGGCGGCGCGGCCCACTCGACGAGATTCGCGACCAGGTTCACGAAGCCGACGCGCAGCACGAGATCGGATTGGTGCGGTGCGAAGCCGACGTAGACCATGTCGCGTCCGTCGAAGCGACCGGTGAGCGCGAGGCTGCCTTGCTCGGCATCGACCAGCGACGTCTGCTCGGTAGAGGGCGAGAGCGCGATCGCCTTCGGCACGTCGAGGCCCTGCAGATCGACGAAGCGGAACAGCGGATGGTCGAACGACCAACGGAGGATCTCGGGCGTGTCGACCTCGCCGCGCGCCTGTACGCCGAGCTTGTTGGGTGGCACGCCGAACGCGACGAGCTTGGGTGCGATGGGCAGGCTGCCGGCCTGGTAGTCGGCTTCGAGCACGATGAGATCGAAGCGCTCGTCGGGGCCGATCGCGTCGTGCGGACCGATGACGCGCAGATCGACGCGCGGATGCAGGCGCAGCGCTTCGGCGGTGAACGACAGTCGCGTCTGCGCGACCAAGAGCACGCTGACACGACCGCCGCCGTGGCGCGCGACCGAGGCGATGTCGTCGAGCGCCAGCGCATCGTCCGAGAGGTGCGTGATCTCGGCGGTGATGCGATCGCCGGGCGGAAGCGGCAGCCGATGGAGCTTCTCGAGGTCGCCGTCGGGCGGGAGATCGAGCGAGAGCACGTCGACCACCGCACCGTCGACGCGGAAGGTCAGCTCGACCTCCTGCGTGCGCCCCAGCACCGACGACAAGCCGACCTGCACCTCGGAGAGCCCGAGCGCATCGGCTTCGCGCACCGCGAGCGCGGTGATGCCGGCATTGGTGCCGCCGCGATCGATCGGCACGTGCTCGATCGCGCAGTCGGTGCTCGGCACCTGCACGCCGACGAGATCGGAGACCAATACGATGGAGCCCTCGCGTCCGCCTTTGCAGATGCGATCGGCGAGCGCGATCGCCTGTGCTGCGCTCTGGCTGCCGCCGCCTGCGGTGGCGCTCTCGGCCAGCTCGACCACGCGACGGTGATCCTCGGTGAGACCCACGCGCACGAGCGTCTGCGTGCCGGTGGTGACCAGCGCGACGCGATCGCCGGGATGCAGCGACCCGATCGCACGCTCGATCGCACCGACCGCTTGCTGCAAGCGCACCGGATTGCCCGCGCCCATGCTCGCCGAGGTGTCGAGCACGACCACGAAGTCGCGCGGCTTGTCCTCCTCGGCGTGCAGGTCGGCGAGCGCGACCGCGAGGCCGGCGAGCGCGAGCATGACCAGGATGAGCGACACGAGATGGCGCGGCCGCGACCACGCGCGGCGCGTCGGCTTCGCGGTGCCGGCGATCGCTCGCATGAGGATGATCGACGGGATCTTCTTCGACAGCCGACGCTTGCGATGCAGATACGCCGCGAAGATCGGCAGCGCGAGCGCGAGCGCGACGAAGGCGAATGGCTGCGCCACCGTCACTACTGGCCCCCCGCGATGTGCTCGACGACCTGGCCCTTGAAGAGCTCGGAGTGCACGAGGTCGCGCGCAGACTTGCTGGCATCGGCGCGGATGTACTGGATGCCGAGCCCGCGACAGCGCACCTCGGTGGCGGTGAGCCACGACTGCAGCGCGGCCGCATAGGTCTGCTTCGCTTCGCGACCATCGCGGATGACCAGCTCTTCGCCGGTCTCGGAATCGATCACGCGCTCGATGTCGTCGAGGTCGGGGTCGAGCTCCTCGTCGCCGAGGACGTGCAGCACGATCGGACGCGGGCAGCTCGCGGCGCACAGGCGCAGCACGGAGTCGCGCTCGGCCTCTTCGTAGAGAAGATCGGAGACGAGCACGAGGCGATCGGTACGGCTGCCGCCGAGCTGCGCGACGAGCTGGCCGTGCGCATCACCGCGACCGCGGGGCTCGGCCTTCTCGAGCATGTGCAACAGCTCGGGCAGACCATCGAGGTTCACCGCGCGCGCGCGCAGCGTCTTGCTGCTGCCGCCGAAGCAATTCATGACGACGGGATCGCGATGGGCGAGGGCGATCATCGCGAGCGTCGCAGCGATCTGCGCGGCGTGATCGGCCTTGCTGGGCGTGCCGTAGCCCATCGACGCGCTGACGTCGACGAGCAGGCGCACCGAGAGGCTGCGCTCTTCGTTGAACTGCCGCACGAGCGCGGTGCCGAGCCGGAAGTAGACGTTCCAGTCGACGAGGCGGAGATCGTCGCCGGCGTCGTAGGGGCGATAGTCGGCGAACTCGAGGCCGCGGCCGCGGAACGGCGAGCGGCGATCGCCGGCCTGCAACGCCGTCGCTGCGCCGGGCGCACGCATGCGCAGCGCGGCGAAGCGGGACAGGGCTGCGCGATCGATGCGCATCGCGTCAGCCGGCGCGCACGTTCGGGACGCTGGCGATGATGGCGTCGACCAGCCGGTTGTTCGTGACGCCCTCGAGCTTCGCGTCGAAGCTGGGGATCATGCGGTGGCGCAGCACCGGATGGGCGATCGCTCGGATGTCGTCCTCGGCCACCCACGCGCGGCCGCAGAGCAGCGCGTACGCACGACCGGCGAGGATGAGGCCCTGCATCGCGCGCGGGCTCGCGCCGTAGCGAACGAAGCGCTTCACGTCGGCGGGGGCGTTCTGCGACTCGGGATGCGTGGCGAGCGTGAGGCTCGCGGCGAACTCGGCGACGTGCGGCGCGACCACGATGTCGCGCACGAGGTTCTGCAGATCGAGCATCGTCGCGCGTTCCATCGCGCGCATCGTGGTCTCTTCGCTGCGACCGGTGGTGCGCATGCCGATCTCGCGGAGATCTTGGAAGGTCGGGAAGGTGACCTCGAGCTTGAGCAGGAAGCGATCGAGCTGCGCTTCGGGCAGCGGATAGGTGCCCTCCATCTCGATCGGGTTCTGCGTCGCGGCCACGAGGAACGGCTCGGGCAGGGCACGACGCACGCCGCCGACGGTGACCGCGTGCTCCTGCATCGCTTCGAGCAGCGCCGACTGCGTCTTCGGCGTGGCGCGGTTGACCTCGTCGGCGAGCACCATGTTCGCGAAGATCGGACCGGCGCGGAAATCGAGGCGCGCGCGACCGTGCTCGTCGTGCATCAGCGTCTGACTGCCGGTGATGTCGGCCGGCATGAGATCGGGCGTGAACTGGATGCGCGAGAACTCGAGATCGATGGCTTCGGCCATCACCTTCACGAGCAGCGTCTTGCCGAGGCCGGGCTGACCCTCGATGAGGATGTTGCCGCGCGTCAGCAAGCCGATGATCGCTTGCAGCACGAGCGCGCTCTGGCCGTACACGCGCTTCTCGATCTCGTTCTTGAGCAGACCGAGGGCATCCTGCGCGCGTGCGATGCGATCGTCGGTGGGGCCTTGCTCGGGCAGCTGGATCGGCGCGCTGCCGACCTGCGTCGAGTACTGCGGATGCGCGGCGTCGGGGATCGGCGAGATGGCGGTGTTGGTCATGGCACGATCAATCGGGGCGCACGGCTTCGAAGTAGCTGCGGATGTAGTCGCGACGCGTCAGCGGAATCTGTTCGCGGCGCACGGCGGCTTCGGCCGCCTCTTCGTACTCGCGGTGCACGTCGCGGTACTCGGGGCCGCCGCGCATGCCCTGCGCGAAGCTCTGGATGAAGCGCACCGCACCTTTCGCGGGGCCGTCGGGCTCGGCGTCGACTTGCTCGGCGGGACCGCGGCTCGCGTCCGGCACGGCACCGGGATCGCCGTAGTTGTGATCGCGACCGCGACCACCACCGGGGCCGGGCTTGCCGCTGGGACGACCGCTGCGCGGGTTGCCGCGACCCATCGGCCCTTCGCCTTTGCCTTCGCCCATGCCTTCGCTCTCGCCTTCGCCTTCGCCTTCGCTCTCGCCTTCGCCTTCGCTCTCGCCTTCGCCCTTGTTCATGTCGTCGAACTGGCGCGAGCGAGCTTTGTGCACGTCGTCGAGCGCACGGTCGAGCTCGCGCTCGGCCGATCCGGATCCACCGCGACGACGCATGCTCTCGGCGAGATCGCGGAGCTCCGATCGTGCGCTGCCCGACTCGCCGCCGCGCAGTCGCTCGCCGAGACCTTCGGCTTCGTTGCGCCAACGTGCGCGCCGCTCGGACTCCGCGCGGCTGGGGCCTTCGCCACCACCGCTGCTGCCCGACGATCCACTCTCGCCCGACGATCCACTCTCGCCCGACGATCCACGCTCGCCCGAAGAACCACGCTCGCCCGACGAGCCACGCTCGCCCGACGAGCCACGCTCGCCCGACGAGCCGCGCTCGCCCGACGAGCCGCGCTCACCTTCGCTGCCGCGCTCGCCCGAAGATCCGCGCTCACCGGAGGAGCCGCGCTCGCCTTCGCTGCCACGCTCGCCTTCGCTGCCGCGCTCACCCGAAGATCCGCGCTCACCCGAAGATCCGCGCTCGCCTTCGCTGCCGCGCTCGCCTTCGCTGCCGCGCTCCCCCGACGATCCGCGCTCCGCATCGGCGGACGAGCGCGTGCTCGGCTCGGTGTTCCGCAACGCGCGATCCATCGCACGCCCGAGCTTCTCGAGCTCGGCATCGTCGGCGTTCTCGGTGCGTCGCGCGATCTCGTCGGCCATCGCCGCTGCGGTGTCCGTGTCGCCGCGCTCGATCGCCTCGACCATCTCGCGCGCGAGCGTGTCCGCATCGAGCTTCTCGAGCTGCTCCGGATCGAACAGCCCCTCGCGCTGCGCATCGCGTTGGGCCTGCCGCAGCGCTTCCTCGGCGCGCGAGAGCGCGGAGAGGCTCTTGCTGGGATCGCGCTGCAGCGCGTCGAGGTGCGCGCGCGCAGCCTCGAGCTGACGACGCGTGCCTTCGCGCAGCGCGGGCCGACGCTCGAGCTTTGCGAGCGCCTCGGAGGTCTTGCGCAGCCGCTCGCGCGTCGCTTCGGACAGCGGCGGCGCCGATGTGGCGTCGTCTTGCGCCGCGTTCGCGGTGCCTTCGAGCCCGAACAGCGGCGGCTCGTCGGGGATCGCACCCACCACCGCGGCCGCGAGCCCGAGCGTCGCGATCGCACGCGTCGGTGCAACCCACGGCGACACCGGCGTGCCGAGTGTGCGCGTGGTGCCGCGCGCCTTCTCGACCACCACCGCCGCGAGCGCAGCATCCGGTGTGATCGCACCGGTCTCGATCGACCATGCCGTCGCGAGCAGATCGCGGGTGTCGTTCTTGCGATCGAGCTCGCGGGCGAGCTGGAACGGCTTGGTGCGCAGCCGACGGAAGCGCAACGCCGCACGCACGATGACCGCGAGCGCGACCGCACCGAACATCCACGTCAACAGCGTGCGGCGACCCTCGACATCGTCGAGCCACGATGGCGTCGGCAACGACCACGCCGCGAGCAAGTGCGGCAGACGATCGATGCCGATCGCGATCACACCCGCGGCGAGCAACCACGCGACCGCACGCGCGAGCTCTTCGAACAGACGACGACGATTCGTCGCCGACGACCAGCGACGCAGCAAGGTGGGAAGCGGTGCGGTCATCGGCGGGTCCCAGGCGTTCCGGGCTCGAACGCGCCGACCGAAGGGTTCGGTCTCGCCGCGCGCCGTTACGCGCGTGGCTCGGCGCAAGACGGCGTGTGATCGAAGATTATTCCGCAGGCGGGGCCTGGGCCAGCTCGAAGCGTCCGCGCCCGACGATCCAGCTCTGGTCGCGCCGTCAGGCGCGACGCTGCCAGTCCGCGCGCGGACTCGCGATCCAGAACACGAGCGCAGCTGCGACGGTGGCGAGGCCTAGACACAGTCCCCACCACAGCCCCGCGAGGCCGAGACCGACGGAGAAGGTGAGCCACGCGCCGACCGGCAACGCCAAGACGTAGTAGCCGATCGCGTTGAACAGCGCGGCAGGCCCCGGCGAGCCCATGCCGCGGAGCACGCCGCCGCCCACGACCTGCGTGCCGTCGAAGAGCTGGAACGCCGCGGCGATCGGCAAGATCGATGCCGCAGCGGCGAGCACTGCGGCATCGTCCGTGTAGAAGCGCGGCAACGCATGGCGGCCGATCGCGAAGCTCGCGGCGGAGATCGCCATCACCGATGCGCCGAGCACGAGCGCGATCACGGCGCTCCGACGCGCGGCCGCTCGATCACCGCGACCGAGCAGATGACCGACGCGCGTCGCCGCGCCGATCGAGATCCCGAGCGGCACCATGAACGACAGCGACGACAGGTTGAGCACCGCGACGTGCGCGGCGAGCTCGGTCTCGCCGAGTCGACCCGCGAAGAGCGTGGTCGCTTGGAACGCCCACATCTCGAGCGCGAGCTGGATGCCGATCGGTAGCCCGAGCGCGAACACGCGACCGAGTCCGGGCGCGGTGATCGTCGCCCACGACGGACGGATCCACGCGCCGCGATGCAGGCGCGCGCGTGCGATCCACACGACGAGCGCGACGAAGAGGAAGCTGCGTGTCACCGCGGTCGCGATCGCGGCGCCGTGCAGCCCGAGCGCGGGGATGCCGAGCCCGCCCCAGATGAGCCACCAGTTGCCGAGCGCGTTGAGGCCGTTCGCGAGCAGCATGACGCCGAGCGCGGGCGTGACGACGCCGCGACCCTGCAGGTACTGGCGCAGCGCGCAGTACATGAGAAAAGGGA